>JACPTH010000287.1 GCA_016192885.1 bacterium
CCAACAATCTTCTACCCACGGCCTCAAATTTAACCCGATGTAGCTCCTAGGGGAGCTCATATTATTAATTGAAGGCTCTAAAGCCCAGGACCAATCGGTTCCCAAATTTGCGTTTTTCCTGGTAAGGGCGGTAAAAAGCCTTGCCGAAGAAACATCCCGCAACCATGCGACACCAACCGATTCAAGAGAGCGTTTTGCAATTCCCAGGGTAAATCCGAATCTCAAAGGCCCTATTCCGGCGCCCCACAATGCAGGTTTCTTTTTAAAAAAACGCGCGGCAATAAGCCGCAGGGCAAAAAATGTTACGCCATCGAGTGACCAATCCTGAAGAATTCCTCCCGAAAAAAAAACTCTATCTACTGCTTTTAAGGTTTTCAAATATTCGGGCCAGGAAAAGACCCCGCGCCTTTTAATTAGCAGGGAATCGGAAGTTTTCTTCAATGTTCCGGAAGTTACGTACAATAGATTGGGGGGGAAAATGAATTTTGTGATTCCACTTAGGATTGCTTCATCACCTAAGTTCCCTTCCCCAAAAAAACCGACAAGTAGAAAATTCATTTTCTCAGCACTCGAGAATAGCCCGTATTCTGTCCTCCCAGGAAGGAACTTCAAAATGGATGCGCCTTTTCCTTGAAAATCGCTTGTAGGTATAATCTAGCGCTTCTGAAGCATCATTCCCATTTTTTATTACTCTACTTACAAAGGGGTTGGAATGAAATGAAATCAAATCGGTTCCCCAAACATCAAGCCCTCTAGCCGCATATTCGTATACTTTTATTGGGTCAACCGCTTCCGTCAAGGGGCTCTTCGCAAACGGCACCAACCCAACATGACAAGCATCAATTATCGGAAGAAGATTATTATGAGAAACTTTTCCGTGAAAAAAAACCTTAGGATGATTGGAGAGAGCTTTGAAAGCTTTTCCTCGTCCCGTTCCAACCAGATGAAGTTCAATTTGTCTATTTTCAAGGAGTTCAAACATCCAATCCCAGTCGATCCACTCATAATGCGCTCCCGATGAAATTGCCTTAATCGGAGGAAATGGCGGAAATTGATCGGGGCTAGGAGCCTTGATCCACTTTGAATCCGCGGCATTTGGAATTAAAAAGCCCCGTTTCGCGCCCCGGGAAAGTGCTTCCTGCAACAGCGGCATTGAGGAAGCGATGGTTATTGAGGCTTTTTTAAACAAAAGGTTTTCATAAATTTCAAAGGGTTTCTTTGATTGGTTTGGAAAACTTCCATGCTTATCGCACCGATCATAAACTATTTTTTGCCACTTTTTATTTGCAATAGCTGACAGCGATGGTTCGGAAATCCATAAACCGTCATTTTGCGGTTTCAAAAGCTTCTTTTTTTCTAAAATTATTGAAGCTAAATTAACGGCAATACTTTGCAAAAATGGAAAAGATGTCGCCCGAAACGGCAACTTAACCCGCACAACTTGAAACATTGGGTTTATTAAACATGTTTCGATGTCAAAACCAGGGGAAATGATTGGATCAAGAAAAATGATTTGGATGCCTTCCCGCGCTAACCCCTCAGAAATAGCCTGATGTCTTTGCCTTAAGCCATCAAACGGAACAGGGGAAACAAATAACATCCGTCGAGGAAAACTACTTTTTATCTCCATTTTAACTAACTCGAAAACCCAATCTCATGCATTATGTATGAGTGCCCGTTTCCTCACCATCGTTAGGACTGACATAATTATGCCGTCATTTCGGCCGAATGGAGGCGTCGTGCAACAGAAATCTCTACCACTAAGATTCAATGGCCACCCCGAATTATTGAGCAGATAGCAAAAGTTGTTGTAGGATTCGCCTTGGCGCATGCTACTGATTAGCAGCGGTTTAAGATTATATAGCAATTAAAAATACTTTTCAAACGTAGGAATTATGCGATTCTTTCGAGAGGTTACTCTTTTCACTTCATTCTTGTTAACATAGTGAAATGAAAGTACTATTCGTTACTCCAGAAAATAGGTTCATAAAAGCATTTAAGAACGGGCAATGGAATAATTTCGCCCAGATTACAATGCCCTATCTGGATCGATTGATGCCATATTTTGAATTGGAAGTCTGTAAGGTTTTAGCGTTTTGAAAAAACTTTTGTGCTCTCTTTTGGGTGGGTAATTTAGATGAGAAATTTGGAACCGTGAATGCAAAAGAATTCGAAGGCATGGGAGGTTTTGTGAAAATTCTCGAATCAATTCTAGGATTTTGGGGAAACGAAAGTCAAATCTATTATCACTGGTTGAAAAATGTTCTCTCAGGTTTTATCATCCTTCGACGTTTTAGCCAAGTTTTCGAGAGACTCTGGACCAAATACGGAGGACGGGGCGGGGTTAACTCCTAGCTTGCTACATAAAG
>JACPTH010000032.1 GCA_016192885.1 bacterium
CGGATGACAGAATCGCGGAAACACCCACGTTCCAAAACGACGAATGATCCGATTGCCAAATGTTTGAATCGTAAAATGTTTTGCTTCTCAACCCAGTGTAAAGAAAAGCGGTATCCTTAAAAACGTCAATTAACCAATTGCTCCGAGTATTACCAATTACCGCAGCTTCATTATCATCGAGATAACCGATCATATCCATCGCAAAAACGGCTTTTATCTGGGTTTGGGGAGTCTGTACCAGCTTGTTGGCAAGGGCCTTGCTCCCCAGCAACCCGACTTCTTCAGCATTTACGCATGTATAAACGACCGTGTAAGGAAGATTATACGATCCTAACGCATTGGCAATCGCTAAAACCCCTCCCGAACCGGATGCATCATCATCGGCACCAGGCGCTATTTTCCGATTCATCGAGGAGACGATGGAATCCATGTGAGCGCAAACAACGAAAACGGTATTTGGATCCTTCACTCCGGTTTGAATTGCGACAACATTTTTAAGATTCCCATAATAAGAAGCCGAAAATGAGTGGGTGGCGACTTTCAGTGATGCGATCTTGGAAAATTCCGAAACAAGCCAATGCGTTGCTGAAGAATTTCCCGGCTCTCTAACGTAACGACTCTTTAAATCTTGAAGCTTTTGAACGGTTGATGCGATATCTTCACCTTTAATTGACTCAATGATTTTCTTTATCAACGGGTTTGGAGTTTTAACTTTTTCTATAGGCGACTGGAAAGGCGGGATGCGAAGCGGGCAAAGCGTCTCGTCGATTCTGCTATATGAGAGTTTCATTGCTACAAGGCGGTCTTCATCTTCGGGCCGGATGCGAATAAGACAGGTGTTTTCGTGTTGGAAAAGCGGCTCGAATTGGGCCTTAAGCGATTCTCGCTCTGAATCATTAGAAACCCAAACAAGATACCAAAACTCCGTGAAATCATCCAAGCGTTTTTTATCAACAATTTGGAGAGGAACCTTGTCGGTTTGCATCCGCATAAGCCGAGAATAATTTACATGAGTAAGGTACCCATCGGGCGTTGAGTAAAAGAACTTCCCGGTAAATTGAAACACTTTTTTTTCACTCTCAAAGGATGGCGGAAGCTCAACAATTAATAGATATCCAATTCGATCTAATCTATTTTCAAGCCGAATCTTGGAAACAAACTGATTTAATTCGGCTTTTGCAACACCGCCAAGACCAAAAATTGGTTCGCTAGTACAGAAGATAAAAAATGCGAAGAAAACAAATCCGAGCGATGTTATCTTAAAATTCTTTCTCACTTTTTTTCCCGCCTTTAATTGAAAAAAATTCGGAATGAGCGACAGGTGCTTGGCAAGGATACCAAAACCCCTTCGCAATGACAAGTTGTACCATTTTGAAAAAACATTCTAATCCAAGTGTTTATGAAAGCGATAAAGGCTCAACGAAAAAATTGTTACTGAAATTGCCGCGAGCGCTAAAACTTGCGGGAAAATAATGTCCAATCCGGTGCCCTTTAAAAAAATTCCGCGAACAATTATCAAGAAGTATTTTAGCGGAATTGCATAGGTTATCCATTGAATTGCCTCGGGCATATTTTCCACAGGAAACAGATACCCGGATAAGATCATTGAGGGGAGCATAATTAAGAAGCTTGACATCGTCGCTTCCTGCTGAGTTTGAGATATCGTTGAAATAAAAATCCCCAACCCCAAGCTTGCGAAAAGAAAAAGCCCTGTAAGAGCGAAAAGTAAAGGAATGCTTCCTGAAACATTAACGCGAAACCAAAAAATCGAAACTAACAAAATCATTATCATTTCAACAAATCCAATAATAAAAAAGGGCAAGGTTTTCCCGATTAAAAACTCCAATGGTTTGATGGGAGTAACAATAAGTTGTTCTAAAGTCCCTATCTCTTTCTCCTTCACGATAGCCATGGATGTCATCATCATGGTGGCTATGAAAAGAACCGTGCAGATTACCCCGGGAACCATGAAATATACGCTTTTTAATTCAGGGTTGTACCATACCCGAACCCTCACTTCGATTCCCGGAATTCTCGAAATCGACTCCTTTAATTTACTTAGTCTCATTTCCGCCAAATCCGAGGAGTATTGGCGAACTATTTCCTGGACGTATCCGGAAACAATGCCGGCGGTCATCGAATCGGCGCCGTCAAAAATCGTTTGAATGGAAGCCGTTCGGTTTCGCCCGATTTCCTTGGAAAACCCTTTGGGAATTCGCAAAATCATCTGAGAAGAATTATTCTCAAGAAATTTATCTATTTCTGAAGAGGCACGGAGGGACCCTGAAAAATCGAAATATCCCGAACGAATGAATCGATCGATGAACTCCCGACTTTGAAGAGTGCGGTCTTCATCAAGTATCCCGGTGGAAACGTGGTTAACGTCGGTGCTGACGATGTAGCCAAAAATAAATAATTGTACAATCGGAACAACGAAAATCATACCGAACATTCGCTTATCCCGCAAAGTTAAAGTAAGCTCTTTTTTAACAAGGCAAATCGTTCGAGAAAAGTTAATCATAACTTTTTCTTGAACCTGGCCGAACTTAGAAAAAGCGCTATGACGCCAAGGAGAATTAAAATTAAGATTGGTTTCAAAAGCACCCAAAACCCGCTTCCCTTAAGAAAAATCGATCTAAGAATTTTTACGAAATGCGTTGCGGGAATTAAATTAGTCAACCAACGAATTTGCTCGGGCATGCTGGAAATGGGAAAAATAAAACCTGACATCATTACAGTCGGAAGTTGAGTTCCCATTAACGCGATTGACATAGCCGTCTGCTGAGTGTTAGCCAATGTTGAAATTAAAAGGCCTATTCCGAGCGCCGCCATTAAAAAAATTCCCGAAGTTACTAGTACCAAAAGGGGATTTCCCAGCAGAGGGACGCGGAAGATGAAAACAGCCATAAAAATCACCATCAAAACGTCGCCAAATGCGATAAGCATGTATGGAACAATTTTCCCGACCATTAATTCCCAAGGTTTTATTGGAGAAACAATCAACGACTCTATCGTTCCAAGCCCGCGCTCGCGAACGATCGTCGTTGAGGTTAAAAGCGCGGCAAGCATCATTTGAATTATGGCTATCAGCCCCGGAACTATGAAGTTTGTGCTTCTCAATTCAGGGTTGTACAAAAAAACCGGGCGTTGTTCAACCGGA
>JACPTH010000288.1 GCA_016192885.1 bacterium
CTAAAACTTCGACAGGGCAGGTGGAAATGCAGGCGGAACACCCCGTGCAAACATTTGGATCGACTTTAATTGACATAACAAACTCCTTACAATTTATGCAGAATCACGAAGTTAGTTTACACCTCTTTTTTGCTTCTGTAAAGAGGGTGGGTGGTGGATTGGAAGATTTAATCAAACCGAATCAAAACAGCTCAACCATTAGCAGGATTAATTGGCGAAACTAAAAAGGTTTTACTTCATGATTGGTTCGAATTAGTTTTGCTTTTAAGGATTCCCGCATTTTTGCATTTGTCGGTTTATTCCCCTTAAATTGAGAAAGTTCCATTTCAACAATGATTGTGGTTCCTGTTCCAATATCCGCGGCATCTGTGGCTACGTTAAGGTAAATTCCTAAAGCGGTAACATTATCAATATCTGTGTTAACGTTTACTTGTGCCTTGCCGTCCAGAAACCAGGTCACGTCGGGGTGCGTGTCGGTGTAGGCATTAAAAGGCGCTCCAATATCGTTCCAGTTTGAGGTTCGCTTTAGGGTTAACATGTTATTCTTGCAATGGATGGTAACTCCGGTCCAGGTTCCCTTCTTTTCCGGTATGTTTAACTCGGGTTGTGCGGCTATATAAGGCTCCGAAATCGAAAAGTACATGACGGGAGTATCAATACTCGAACAACTCTCTTCCTGTTGGAAAAAGCCTCTACTTGGATCCACCCTTCTTACATAAATTGGCATTGCTTGAAAGGTTGTACCGATATCTCCATCAGGCCCGACCCTTTCCGCGTAATTAGCTTTTTCAAGAAGGTCCTTTAATCTTCCAAGAAAAATTTGCGCTTCTTTTTGCTTGGTGAGTCGCCAAGAACCGGTATTAAATGAATCGCTGCCGCTTGAAAAAGTTTTGATAAGAAAAGTAAAAAACATGGCAAAAAGGGAAATCGCAATCAAAACTTCAATAAGCGTGTAGCCCTTAAACCCTTTTCTCCAAAAAATCATAGCGTGCGTGTCCGGCTAGCTTCAATCGTTGATTTATAGGTTCGCGTAAAGCCTCTAACTTGCATGTTAACGAGGATTTCGACACCATCTTTGTTGAAGGCCTTATGGGAAATCAATCTATACTCCGTCGAATAACTATCTACAACCATTCTCACAGGAGTTGTAATTCCTGATTGATTTTGAAGGATCGTTCCCCCGATGCCCACAAAACTATCGAAAGGTTCGGGTGATGCCGGGTATCTTGGGGTTTGTCTGCTTTATGTTGGAAAAAGTTTTAATATAGGCCGAGCCAAGGGTTAACAAAGCCAAAACAAAAGATAGAACGATTACTATGGCCATGCCGGATCTTTGAAATCTGAAAGTCAAATTAATCCTCCAAATCAACGATAAAAGTTAAGGCATCTATTTTTTGATTGTTTTTGGTAATCGTATCGATCCAATCAACCTCGACCATTACTTTTAGCACCTTATAAGGGAATGAAGTCCCATCGTAAACGTCATTTCGCTCTGAAGAAAAACTCCAGGTATCGGGTAAATTAAGGTCATAATTCAAATTCGCAAAATTCACGGGACGGTAACTAAAGGTAACCGGATACCTGGTGAGGGTTAAGGAAACCGTATAGTCGATCCCATTTTGGGTGATTTTGCCAAGAGTTACGCCATACGTGGTTCCGGTGAATATTGAACTGCTTAATTTGATAGAGGTTCCCGAAGTAATTAGTGGATTGGCCTTTCGAAACGGAATAGCGCCCGTTTGATTCATTTTTTCGATCAAAAGTTCCTGTGCTTTGACCATTTGGAAGTCTTTTTGAGTTCCCCTATGGCCGAAACCGATCATGCTGGAAACAGGCAGCAAGGACATGGCAAGAATAAGGAAGGCCATCATTACCTCGACCAAAGTTACGCCTTCCCTGGAAGGAAGTTCTTTTCTCATTTCAAGTGGGTTTGAAAATGAAATTGTTAGCGTCCCTGTTGACTTCGCTCAAGAACTCGAATATCCAAACGGCTTGAATAAACCTTAAAGGAAACTTCTAATCTTCTTTCCCATTTTCTAAAAGAGGCGCTGGTTGGATTATTTTTTGCCGTATTTTCGTCAACCGGCCAATCCAAGGCATTATCCTGAACTTGCAAGATAACTTTGAAATCGCCAGGTTTCCTAAATAGACACCGTATCGGCGAAAGACCGCTTGTGGGATCCGGAATATCGGAAACGGCGGTGCCGTCGGAGTTCCTTACTCCAAAGGTGAGAACGGTTACCGGGGTCGCGATGTTATCAGAGACCATTGGGGTAAATAAAACCGGAACATCGATTTCAAT
>JACPTH010000289.1 GCA_016192885.1 bacterium
AGAAAATCTCAAACGCCGATGTTCTAGATGGAGGTTTTTTGATTGGGGAATACTTAAAATCCCCGGTTCCCAAACCGGAGCCGCAGTGCTCCTACTCAAGTGAAGGGGATCTTGTGGGTAGCGGGGTTATCAAATGCGAAATTCACGGCTCTGTTCCCTTAAATTAAACCCTTCCGGTTTGCCCCTCTTTTAAAGCCCAAACTGCCATTGCCTTAAGCTTTTACTTGTAATTTCGAACTGGATTCCCCGATCAAGTCGGGGAATGAAGAGGAAATTGGGAGTTTCGTCATTCCCGCGAAAGCGGGAATCCCGATTTTTTTCCACTCTTTATTGAGCTTTTACTGAATTTGCTTACTTAGCTAAAAAGCTTTAAATTATTACTGAGAGCAACTTGCAAAATTCAAATCTATTTAGTTTCGAAAATGAATTGCCCCGCCCCCCCCTTTTTTACAAAAGGGAATTCAAAAGTTACCCTCTTTGAAAAAGTGGGGTTAGAGGAGATTTCATAAATGAAATTATTGCCATATATTTTATACTTTCTGTACTTAGGATAAGGAATTTCGCTTTGAATAGGCGTGATTTTATTATTCATGCGTGTAAATTTGCCGCCGCTTTCGGTTTGGGAGGCCGCTTAATTAATGAATCGCTAAAAATGACCATTGCCAAACCAAATAGCCGACACTCAATTATATCCGAATCTGACGGGAAGAAATTGATAAATGAACTTGAGAAAATCGGCCTTCCGCCCCGCGAAGCCATGTATTGGGAAAAAACCTCGGACGGCCAAATTAAATGCCTCCTCTGCCCGAAATTTTGCATACTTTCCAATTACGAGCGAGGGCAATGCCGAGCCAGGATAAGTTTGGGAAATCGCCTTGCTACCTTGGTTTATGGAAAACCATGCTCAGTGGCGATTGATCCGATTGAGAAAAAACCGGTTTTTCATATGCTTCCTGGGACAACTTCATTTTCGATTGCTACCGCCGGTTGCGTGCTTGGATGCCGTTATTGTCAAAATTGGCAAATTTCTCAAGCAAAACCCGAGG
>JACPTH010000357.1 GCA_016192885.1 bacterium
ATGTTTCAACGGATATTCGAAAGGGTTTCCGTGAAATGTCTTGGGAATCCTTTGGGATATTTTCCGCCAGCGGAATAATATCCATGATAATTGCGCAATTTTTTTACTATGAAGCCCTAAAGGATAAAGAGGTTACACGCCTATTTCCGGTACTATTCGGCGGCACCCCGGTTATCACGATGATCCTTGGATGTCTGATATTGGGGGAAAAAGTAACGATTCTATCTGGAGTTGGGGGAGCTTTGATAATAGCGGGAAGCATAATGATGCTAATTTAACTCATGCTTTTTTGGTCATAACCGGCCGAGTGGCCCCCCCCACGATGGTTTGAACATTTAGCCCTGAGACGCGCCAAGGAAAAATAAGGCCGTAAGGGAAAAATGAAATGGTTTCTAGTAAAAAGGATTTTGCGTTTTTTAATATTTCTTCGTTACTTCCGTGGAAACACTCAATATGCATATGTTCTTCCCCGAACATTCTAAGGCCGAAACGGCCTTCCCAATTATTTCCATTCCACCTAAATCCGATTAAAACATCCTGAAAATCTTTTGGGGTTAATACTTCGCACCCTGCGGGGCGAAGGGGCGCTTCCCTTAGTTCCCATAAGAAAACAGGTTTTTTCCGCCCATGATCTATCCGCAAAAATGGGTACAAAGTTTTTTTACCGCTTTTCTTCCGGGAAAAAAGGAGAAACAATAAAATAATCCATCCGAAAGGCCCGGTCAGAACACCAACAGCTATTAAGAGAAGCCTTATGGGAGAGAATTCTTCCTCAGAAGTTTGCGCGACAATTGTGGAAAATTTTTCCATGGCGATTTCAAAATCTTCAGATGGAATTGTGGGGGGATTTTCTTTGATTTCTCTCAGGCAATTTAAAACTAGAGTTACCATGCCTTTTGGGTCAGGGGAACACTTTTCCAAATACTGAGGAATATCTCCCGATATTTTTAACCCATCATCGGGTTTGGGGGCGATGGGAAGGGGCCACGGTTTGGCACCTGGGATTTCAGAGTCTTGTAGAGAAACAGCACACCCTGAACAGAACTCGGATGTTGGATCTTCACCGGAATCAATGGCACCTCCGCAAAACTGGCAAGCAGGAATTGAAGGGTTTTCAGTAGGGGGAGAAATCATTGCAGGTATCCGTTTATTTTCTTTCCGAATTCATGATAACATTCCCTGAAAATAATTCCAGCATTTCTTAAAACTTTTATTTCAAGTGATTTCAGAAATTGTTAACTTGATTCAATTGAGGAAAGCCCTGTCAAAATTACCATCTG
>JACPTH010000358.1 GCA_016192885.1 bacterium
TCGATGCGCCAATTCCCTCTGAACCTGTTGAATTCTTGATTGAACTCCTTCATCCAATGAAAATGGGGAAAAATCGTTCAGTGCGGAAATTAAGGTGGCGCTATTGAGGGCAGGGATTGCGTCGCCGCCGGCGGGGCTAACCAACCCATAGGTTCCAGCTTTTTCAATTAAGTATAAAACCGCCGGAACATTTTGCTTGTTAATTTGAGAAATCATGGAAGGCTGCGGAATAAAAGTCGTTGCCAGTTCAAAAGTAAAGGAAAGGCTTTTTAACTCTCCATATAGATAATCGTCGGTGTCGCCGGAAGAAGGATATAGATCGGAACTCACCTCGGAAGTATACCCGTTAAATTTGGACATTTCTTCTCCGAATTTAGCAAAAAGATCGTGGTGAGGATTGGGAACATTTTCCGCGTAACTCCAGGGGTATAAAATTAACTCAGAGTAACTGTGAAACGAGATATCCGCTTGAAAATGCTCTCGTTGAGCCAAATCTCTAATCGCCTGAGTTTCGGGTTCGCTAAAAGGCCCAGGGCCATGGTAAACGTCGGAACCTGGAGATGAGCTTGACCCTGAAACACCCCATTTGAACCCGTAGTTTCTATTCGGATCGACTCCATAGCTTCCGCCCTGATTTTTTCTTCGATTTTTTCGCCAATATTTTTCATTTGTCTGGCTATATATAACCCCATCAGGATTTACCATGGGAACTATCCAAATCTCGCGTTCGTTAATTAATCCGGTGATTTTTTCGTCGTTTCCATAGCCTTCAAGAAGGGTCTTAATCGTTGCCATGGGAACTTCAAATGAAATCCATTCGCGCGAATGATGTGCCCCCATAATTAATGCGGCGGGTTCTTTTTCGTCTTTTTCCGGGTTATCGCTAATTTTTAACCCCCATATGTCTCGATCCTCACAAGATTTCCCTATTGACTCTAACTTACAGACGCCCGAATACTTTTCAGCGTAACCCTTCAAGGCATCAGTCATCGATTTGTAGGTAAAATACTGGGCGTCTTTTGTCTGCGAACGGATAATCTTTGAAATGTAATTATCTAAATCAAAAATGATATAAGAGCATGAAATTTTCTCGTTAGAGAAACCTTTAAGCTGTTCTTCATCTAAAACAACCTCGATGAAATTCTTTTCGACCCTGGCAAAATCAAGGTCTCTTTTTGCGATCTCACGAACTTTTTCGAATGACAGGTTTTCAAGTTTCACAAGGGATTTTTTGGCAAAAACCGGCGAAATCAAGAAAAGAAAAACTGCAAACAGGGTTAAAACTCGCTTCATAAGCACTACTCCCTACCGGAAGATTATTTGGAAACCTTCAGCAATCAGCGGTCGGCATTCAGCCAATATCGGAACCCTATTCGCAGTTCGCTTCACGCGAATTTTAAAAGAACACGCGAAGCATTTATTCACTTTTTCCCGTTTCATTTGGCCTACATCCCGCCCTTTTAAAAAAATCATTCTTGAACGTCAATTTCCCGAAGATCGAGAACCTCGTCCCATTTTGTGGCTTTGGAAAAATCAAGCGCTTTGTAGAACGTCCTGTAAGATCTGTATTGTTCCGGTTCCGGCCATGCGATGGCAATCCCGCTCACTTTATTCTCCGCATAAGATCCGTCATACCACATCGACACGCGAGCGGCTTTCATGGAAGTTTCAGCTTCAAGAGCCATTTGCGCTACTACCTGAGCGTTTGATGCGCCATTGAGATTGGAATCTGAATTTTGCAAAGCCCGGAGAATTCTACCGAGATCCCAGTACATACTTTTGCTTCCATATGAAGTAAGGTTCGACAATCGGAATTTTCTTCCGGTTTGCTTCATTGCTTTTAAAAGTTCCATTGAAAGGTTATTCAAGGAAAAAGTAAGTTCCTGGGCTTTGGCGGTTCGCCAAGAGCTTAGAATCTGCGGATCGCGATTCGAACTAACGCTCTCAATAAAAGTTTTGGTAATGACTTCTGAAAGCGCATCAGGAGTGATGTTCAAATTTCTAGCGATTCCCGCGGAAATTCCCTCGTAATCAAAGCCGGAACCCGGAGTTAAGGAAGGGTTTGCAACCATGACATCGCACCCTTCGCGAAGCTGATACAACGCCTCGACCATTCCGGCCATGCAAGCGTCAAACCCGATAAGATCGAGTTTTCTGCCTCCATTAAGGCGTTCGCGAAATGCAAGGAGAACCGCTGAAATCTCGAAGATGGTTAAACAGTCATCATCAGTGTCATCATACGCTACGAAACGGCTTGGGTCAAAGTTAACCGAGCCTGGGCTTGAGGAACCAACCTTTCCCTCCCCGCGCCACGAAAAAATTCCGCTTCCATGGCTGTTAATTATCAGGCAGTAGCGTTTCGCGGGATGTTTCGCAGAAACGTATTTTAGCAAGTCCCATAGCGCGTAAGGAGAGCCGGTATTTATTTCTCCAAGTTTCTCCTCGACTTCCCACTTGTCCTTTTTTACAAGATATCGTTTCGCGCCGCTATAATCCGGGTCTGAGTATGATTGCCTAAGAAACTCGGATAGTTTTTTGCTACGATCGGCTTGTACAACAATTTCAAACCCATGCCTGGAACCTATATTGGAAAGCTCGCCAAGATCTTTTACCTGACTTTCTTCAAGCGATGCGGAATTATTATCGTCGCCCGCCAGATAAACCACCAGCGTCCATTCATTTAGCGCGAAACACGAGTTGGAAAGAAACATTATTGACGCAAGCAAGAATAACCTGGCTAAATTCCGCACAAAACCCTCCTTACCGTTTTATCTTGACGAAAACCCATTCATGAAGCATAGAAGAATACCCGAATTTTGTCAATTGACAAAAGCCTATGGCAGGGGAGCTTTGCTTCGCTTTTGCTTCAACATCGCCAACCTCCAAACGTATAAGAAGATAAACACTAGCCCCCATGCGAGACAAAGGTTTACAAAAGTTTTGTATATTCTCAATCGGTAGCTTTCCTTTAATTGGGGGACACTATCAAAATCAAAAAGGCCCCATTTCTTAAAATTTGGTTCCCAATGAGCGATCTTCCTGTTATTCGGATGCCAGCCATATAGATTCTCGCCATCTGAAACCAGGTAACGGCAAGGGAATGGGATCCTTTCCTCAATTGAACCCTTTCCGGTATCGGGGGAAAAGAAGGCGAAGTCATTTCCTTCTCGAGCCCCGTTATCAACCGCGAGTATCATCGCGATTCCAAACGGTTCAAAATCAACCGCGTGAAGAACGACTTTTCCTGAAAGCTCCTTTGGAAGCGATTGATAGGAAAACCGGCCCGCTTCCATTTCAAATTTGTACAAACCCGGTGGGCCCGCAGAGTTGTAAAAATGGAAAGGAGGCACCAAAACCCACATTCGCGATGCCGTCGGAACCATGAATTCCACAGAGCCGTCACAAAGACCCTCCGGCAAACCATACTTCTTCCAACCGGAATTGATTTTTCCAAATAGTCCGCTAAGGGTTCCAAACCAAACTTGGTCCTTCACGAAGCCTATGGAAAGAGTGCCGGAAGGAAGATTTCCGGCATTTGAAATGAAAACACCTTTTTTCGAATCAACTGTGAGAATTGTCGTACTTGCAGGACCGCATAGCCAAAGACTCTCTTCTCGACCTTTAATTATTTTTTCTACTATTACCGGAGAATCACGCATTTCTTGTATTTGTCCATTGCTTTGAACAAAACCCCATCCTTTCGAGTCTACAAAAAAAACCGAATCGGAAAGAAAACCCAAATTATGAAGATTTTTGTTTTGAATGAAAGCGGGGAGCGAAGCCATGGAAAACCCGTTTGAATCGGTTTTTCCGACCCCTTCCGGGGTAAGCACAAAAAGGGTTCCACCATGAAAACAAACGTTGTTGATCTGATGAAACAAATTTTCGTCGATCCAAACAAGAGAAACTAGGGAAACTACGGTTAAGAAAATAAAAAATAGGCACCCTACAAAGCATGCGCCACATTTTCTGAACATAACGCTCACCAAATTTCAAAGATCTTTTAACATAATTTCAAGAGGAATTTTCCCAATCATTTTTACGCTTTCTGTTTTATTTGTATGTTTTGTTTCATTATCGTAAAATTAAGATATGAGCGTCAAATCAAAAAAACAGAATTCAAAATGCTCCAAGTGTTTCACATATGGTGATTATTTAACCTGGCCTGAAAATGAACGATGGGAAATAATCGATGGCGCCGCCTATTTAATGACCGGCCCAGTGAGAATTCATCAAAAGATATTAGGTAATTTGTTTGTCAGGTTTTATAATTTTCTACAGGGAAAAACTTGCGAAGTTTATTTGGCTCCATTCGATGTCAGATTTCCCAGACAAAACGAGAATGATGAAGAGATCGTAACGGTTGTACAGCCTGATATCGCGGTAATCTGCGATGCCTCCAAACTTGATGACCGCGGGTGCCGAGGAAGCCCCGATCTAATTGTCGAAATTGTGTCCCCATCCACGGCTTCCATGGATTTCATAAAAAAGTTAAATTTATATGAGCGCCAAAAAGTGCGTGAGTATTGGATACTCCACCCGGTTGACAAAATTCTCATGGTGTTTAAATTTGGCGAAGAATCAAAATACCAAAAACCCGAAATATATTCCGAGAGTGACAAAGTAAAAGTCGAAGTTTTGGCCGGGTTGGAAATCGACCTAAATGAAGTGTTCGCATGAAATCAAACTCGATAGGCAGCTTTTCACGCGGCTATACGGTAATGGAAATCCTCGCGGTTATTTCTATCGTTTCCATTTTCGTAAGCGTGCTCGGGCAAGCCTCGAATAACTTTTTTTCCGCTCAAACTGTCTCCGCATCAGCAAGAACGCTCGTCGATGATGTCAGGTTAGCCAGATACGGCGCGATGTCCGAACAACATTATTACCGCCTTTTTTTTACTTCCGATGGCGCAGGATATTCAGTCCAAGTTTACGACGATGCTCCGATCATCTCTTCCGTCGATTTCTCAGCGTCTTTGACCGATATTAATTCCCCCAAATGGGGAAACGCTATTGATTCGCCCATAAGAGAATTTGATCCGGAAGTCACATTTTTAAAGCCTCCGACATTGAATGTTATTTTCTTTAGGTATGACGGAATGCTGGTATCGGAACCCACAGGTGACTCCCCGCCAATTCCGGATTTTATCGCGACATTTACTTACGGTTCCGCGGTTCTTACCGTAAACATCAACGCCGCCGGAGTAATGGCTAGCGAGGAATACTATGAACCGGAATAGAGAAAAAACGGTTATTGCCTATAAGCTATCAGCGATCAGAAAAAACAGGCGTCTGATCACGAACCTCAACTTGGCGCCACTTGCCACTCACTGCTTTCCACTCTCCACTCTCCTCTCGCCTCTCGCCTCTCGCCTCTCGCCTCTCACCTCCCGCCTCTTGCCTCTCGCCTCTCGCGCCTTCTCCCGCCCCGGGTTCACTCTCATTGAGGTAATGGTTTCCACGCTTATCACCGCAACCATGATTATCGCTCTTTTATCTTATGTAAAAGCCGGGTCTGATCTATGGAAAAAGGGAGAGCAGACCGTAAATTTGTCCGCAAGATCGCGCGTCATTTTTGATCTTGTATCACGCGATCTTGCCTACGCAACCCGAGTTGCCTCCCCCGCCATAAATGATTATTCCGCAAGTTGGGCTTCTCTAACTTACGATATCCCCATAGGAACCGGAACCTTTTATGGAACCGGAACCTTCCAACTTGATTTCGCAAGTAAAGCAAGAACCCTAACTCGCAAGTGGAAAGATTATTCGTTTGGCACGGCCAATATTGTGGCTTCAACAACCAATGAGGCCGCAGCCACTTCAAAGATTTGCCGATTTCGTCATGAGTATTTGGTTGCGCGGGACGTTGAAGCATTTAGCGTTTCTCACCCAACCGCATTTTCCGTCATTATCGGAGTCAGGCTTTCAAGCATAACAAAAGATGATGAGAATAACCCGGAACAGGTATATGAGGCAACAAACACTTTTATAGTACCCTGTGGAAAGTAAAGATGAAAAAAATTATTTTTGTTCCGCGTGGAATAGCTGGGTTGGTCGTGGTCATTCTAGTATTAGGCTTCATGATGGCGATTTCCACCAGCTATGTCGCGATGATACGAGTAGAAACTTCCGGAAATGATGCGATGGGAAATCAAGACAGGGCTCGCTTCGCGGCTTTTGCCGGAGTGAGTTACGTGCTTGCCCAGCTTCAGGCGACGTCCTCAACCTTTCTTAATGGGCCTGGGTCATATACCGAACGAGTTTATTTCGCGACAGGCCCTTTGGCGTTTGGGCCAAGTTTCCCGACTATTGCCACTTCGCAGTATTTATTTCTTGATTCACCCTTGGCTGCACAAGAAGGCGAAACTGCGAGCGCTTCCCTTTTTCGCGTGTGCAGCTATTATGATACCGCCACCCCCTCGGCGTATTATGTGAAGTCCATCGGAGTTTTCAGGGATATCGACATTGACACCGGAACAATCATTGCAACTTGGCAGGCGCAAGTTTTAGCCAGATTGAGGGTGGCCACCCCTACCAAGACAATAAGTTTAGAAAGTTACATCCCAATGCAGCTTGAACCGGACGACCCAACCGGGCCTTTTTTCACCAACCAAAAGAAAATTTATCCTTGAAAAAACAAAAGCATTCAGCTATCAGCTATCCATGCCCGGTCAAAAAATAGGCATTCCGCATTTCCCGCAAAATTTGGTCTGAGCATCGTTTTCCGATCCGCAGTTTGTGCATTCGATTACTTTGGGTTTATTGTCAATTTGAATGTTCTGCTTCATTTGGTCCGGGGAAAGGTTCATCGGTACCGAACTTGTTCGGGTTTGGGTTTTTTGCCCCACCGTAACCACCGCTCCCAAATTTTTCCCGGTTTCGACAAGAGATTCTATGCTTGATTCTCCCTTAATACCTTTTACAAGATAGATTTCGATCGGCATTGATTTCCCCTTCACCATAATGGGTTCCAGGGGGGAAACGTCGAAATGGTCTTTAACCCGATCGAAAGTAGGCTTTGTGATCAAAAGTTGCATGGGTTTGGCGTTTGCCATTACCCTTGCGGCAAGGTTCACGTTGTCGCCGATAACGGTATATGAAAGCTGCTTTTCGGAACCCATGTACCCGGCGGTGACTTCGCCCGTGTTGATTCCGATTCCGATTTGAATGAGAGGCTTTTTCTCCTTTCGCCAGGTTTCATGAAGTTCGGTCAGGGCTTGGAGCATTCTTACCCCGCAAAGGACAGCACGCATCGGGTCGTCCGGCTTCGACACTGGCGCTCCGAAAAGGGCCATCAGTTCGTCGCCGACGTATTTATCTAAGGTTCCGTCTAGTTCCATAAGGATGTCCGTCATACGCGTAAAATAGACGTTAAGCTGTTCTACTATGGCGGTCGGATCCATTTTTTCAGACATGCTGGTAAAGCCTCGGATGTCGGAAAAAAACATGGTCACTTCGGTTTTGCCTCCGCCGAGTTTTAAACCGGATGGGTCTTTCATTATCAACTCGGCTACGCTTGGAGAAACTATACGCGACAAGCTACTTTTCAATTCTTCGTTTTTCCGAAGTTGGTCCTCGCTGATTTTTCTTGTTGAAACCAGATCGTCCATGGTCGCGGAGTAAAGTTTCGCGTTCTTCATTACCAACCCCGCGATATCGGAGCAGGTTGCAAGAAGGTTAATGTCATCGCGAGAGTAATCAGAATTTTTCATTCTTTCAATATTAATGATTCCAAATACCTTTTTTTCAAGCCAAATTGGAGCTGCAAGAATTGTTTTCACTACTCCCTGACCGACAAACCCGCTGGTTTTTGGATCTACTTGACATTCTTTTACCCCTAGCGCCCCGCCCTCGACCGCGTTTGGCCCTCCTTGCCTAGCAAGATGGGCAATGATGCTATTTTCTTCATGGGGAACGACAATATCTTTAAACTCTTTCGGCGACATTCCCTCCGCGCGAACGATTCGAAGCTGTCCGTCTTTTTCATTGTTTAATAAGAGTTGCACTCGCTCTGCTTCCATGCCTTTTGAAATTATCTCAACTATCGCCGAAAAAATTTCATCGCGGTCAAGACTTTTCGAAAGGTTTTTCATTCGTAAAAGAGTGGTTGAAAGTCTCATGGATTTTCGCCCAAATTCTTCTTTGATTTGGCGAACCTCTCGTTCGTTTCTCTGTTCGGCGCTTTCATTGGGATCTATCGCGGCATTTGTGGCAATCTCAGGTTTTTTGGATCTCGCTATCTTATCTTGAACCGGATCTTTCAATCCCTCAACTTTTAATTCATCATTCTCCGCGCTTTTTTTCATCTGCTCTTCGCGGGCGCGCGCCCCTGCGAGAGGATCAACCCTGGTGGGCAAATTCGATCATTCCGGTGGAACAAACCACAAGAAGGGCATAGGTATTCCACCAATCTTCAAGAGGGTATTTTTCAGGGCGGAATTTAAGGGCGAGGGTCGAACCAAGCAAAGCCACGGGAAGAACAAAAGTTAAAAGGGTTACCGATGCGCTCTCCCCGAGAATGCCAAGAATCCCAACGATCGCGAAAATATAAAAATACTCAAACAACCACCGGTAAATCACCGGAAGTTTATTGGAATAAATTAAAAATGCAACGGCAAGGACGGCAAGGCTTCCAACCATCCCCAATATTTCAGGGACTTTTTCGGCAACCTTACTTTTCTTTCCGTTACTCATTTCTACTTACATTATACAATACTGCTTCTTTCATTTGCGGTTCGCTGGCGTGGCCGCAACAAATTGGCCTCTACTTCTTTTTAATGCC
>JACPTH010000359.1 GCA_016192885.1 bacterium
ATTCAAATATTACAAGCGGGCCTTAATGCAGTCGGGGGGCAGAAAAGCGTTGAAACTCATAGTAAGATTGAATGCGCGGAATCAACCCCCCAAGTTTCAATTGTTCGGGAGGATTTAGGACGAATTCAATTTCTCGAAGAATTGCTTTCGAGGCGGGACGCTTCAATAGACCGTTTAAACCAAGAAATTTCCTCATTCCGTTCCCAACAATCTCTTGAAAGGGATGAACGGCAAAGGGTGCAATTCCTTCAAAGCAAAGTTCAAAGGCTTGAAATAGAGGTTTTGTCCTTTAAAGAAGCTTTGTTTGGAAGGGTTCTAGCGATCTACCCTCGATTTGATAACAAGGGATTTATTTTGGCTCTTGAAACTTTTGATGGGGAACGAAGACTAATTGAAGGAGATTTTTTTTCTTCAATGGAGCCCTCCAAAATAAAATTAGATTTGGAGCTTTCTAAAAACTCTGTTTTTCCGGTCCAATCGGAGTTTGTGGAAGGCGAATGGGTAATGGTTCGGCCTTATGGAGAGGAGAAGAATTTCGTCGTAACCTCAATGGAAAGAAAAGGTCGAAAGGAACTTGTGGGCTATGTCGAGGAATGTTCAGATGGATTTCGCTTGATTTCCGAAGACGGGCCTATTCCAATATTTTTTGGAGGAGATAAAAGTTGTTTGCAATTTCCCGCTGCGGGGATTTACCTTCCGGAGGTGCCCCAAAGGCCTGCCGGGGTTTATTCTTTTCGAAAACTATCAATAGGCCAAGAAAAGCCAAAGTATGAATCTGATTTGACTTTTCCGAGAATTCAAGCTTTCTTGGGGTTACTTCGCTTCAACCACAAAAATTTTATTCAACTCCTCAAGGATAATGAAATTTCCCATGCCATTAAGGGAGAAAAAATCCACTTCGAGGATGACTATAGAAGAGTTCTTTCAAGTCTTCGTTCCAAAATTTCAGTTAGAGCGGTCTGCGATCGCGAAGAATGTCGAAAAAAACTCTTGGAAGAGCCCTTTGTTCGCCTTTCAAGAAACGACGAATCCTGTTCGGTATGCCTGGAGGTAGGGGAGGAAATAGAGAAAATCAACTTTCCACAAAAGTATGATTTTAGGAAAGCCTCAATTTTGATTGCCGGCGGCGATGTTGTAGGAAGTAGATATCAAGAAGCAATGGCGGAATTTAACTTGAATGTTAGGTGGGTAAGCGGGTATCATAGTATTGGGGGACTGGGTGAGGGGTTAGGAAATGTTGAACTTCTTGTGATAATCTTGAAACAAATTTCTCACACTGTTTTGCGGGAATTACTTGTTTCCGCGAAATTTTCAAAAACCAAGGTGGTTTTTTCGCCAAAACGAGGGGTGTCAGGATTGTTGAAATTAATTTCCGGGTTAATTCGATCTTCGTAAATTTCTCGAACCTGTCGATGTTTCTTGGGGAAAGTATGTTTAACGTTATTTTGTAACAGCTCAATTTTTGATTTTCGATTTGAGGAGGAAAGCCTGATTCGTGGATGAACGGGA
>JACPTH010000360.1:0-494 GCA_016192885.1 bacterium
CGAAATTTCTTTTAGAATGGCTTGGGCAGGATCCATGCAAAAAAGTGTTAGACTTAGCAAAGCGGATATGCAAAGTCCAAGGATATAATAAAAACGCAGCTTATTCATTGCCTCCTCCGGAATTTTCTATTTCTTTTTACATCGACAGTTTTTGGCAATATCGAGATACTTCTTTTCAAACAATGAATTTCAATTTTCGTAGAACAATTTCTAAAAAAAACCTGGGAATTTATCAATTTGAAAGTGGTTACTCTATTTTCTCGGTAAGAATCCTTTTGAATCCTGAAGCCCTCGGAAACTTAAATGGGTGATTACTGTATTTCTCCGGAAAAGATGGAATTTAACTTCCTACATTGATATAATTGTGTTCATTTCGTTTGGAGGCTTGAAGATGTTTTCAGGAAAGCGATTTCTTTTCATTCAAAAATTTATTCAACTTAGTTTTTTTTACTTTTTTTCTTTCTGTTTGGTGTTTTACGGCTCTTCCGCCTTTG
>JACPTH010000360.1:518-5086 GCA_016192885.1 bacterium
ACCTTGGAGAATGGGTTGAATGTTTACATAAAAGAAATGCCCGCTGCTCCGGTTGTCGCAATTAATGTTTGGGTTCACGTAGGATCTCGTAACGAAAAGGCCGGGGAAGAAGGGTTTAGCCATTTTATTGAACATATGTTGTTTAAAGGAACTCCAACCTACCCCACGGGTCAACTTGATCGAGAGATAAAAAAACTTGGAGCATCTCAAAATGCGTTTACTTCGCTTGACTACACCTGCTTTCACCTGCTTGGCGCAAAGGAGCATTTCCCCCGACTTCTTGAACTTGAATTAGACGCGGTTTTTCACAGTCTAATTGACAATAATGAATTCCAAAAAGAACGCCAAGTGGTATTGGAAGAACTTCGCATGGACAAAGACGATCCTCCTTCCTATCTTTACAACGCAATGAAAGAGTTAACCTATACGATCCATCCATATAGACATCCTGTAGTCGGTTATGAGGCTACTCTCGCTTCGGCTTCTCGGGACGGGTTATTTGATTTTTACCGCCGTTACTATGTTCCAGAAAATATTTGGTTGGTCGTCGTGGGAGACGTAAAAGCGGATGAAGCTTTGTCGCTAATTCGTCGGCTAACGGGTTCGGAAAAAAAATCCGTTTTTCCCGAACAAAATGTTGCGGAAGAACCTATTCAAACATCTAAAAGAGAAGCAGTTTTATTCGGAGAAATTGAACAGGCTTATGTAAACCTCGCGTGGCATGCTCCGGGAATTCTTAATCCCGACAATTATTCTATGGATGTAATTTCTTTCATTTTGGGAAATGGTCGTTCCTCACGTTTACATAAAACTCTTGTGGAAGAAGAGCAGCTGGTATCAAGCGTTTCATCCAATTATTTTACCTCCGGCGACCCTTCTTTGTTTTTTATCGGGGCGGTAATGCCCCAGGGAAACGTTCGGAAGTTCATTGATAGAGCATCGAGGTTGGTCAGAGAATTTAGAGACGGGGAGATCCCTTCTGAAGAACTTGAAAAAGCCAAACAACAGATAATTTCAAGTACTATTTTTTCTCGAGAAACGGCACAAAGTCAAGCCTTTAGCTATGGCCATTACGCCACTCTTGGTAAACTTGAAGAAGCTGATTTGTATTTAGATAGAATTCAAGCACTTTCCCGCGATGATATCATTAGGGTTGCAAAAAGCGTTTTTCAGGACGCTGGGTTATCTGTAATTCGTTATGAACCCAAAGTGGCAACCGTTTCATCAAAACCCGAAATGATTACTCTCGAAAATGGGTTAAGGCTTATCGTGAAGGAAAACCATTCTTCTCCAATAATTGCGATTAGCGTTCAGATTGATGCCGGCGGTCTTCGGGAAGAAAAAAATGAAGCCGGGTTGGCGAACCTAACCGCAAAAACGCTTCTAAAAGGGACAAAGCGAATGAGTTCTGAGGAAATCGCCAAAACATTGGAATCGATGGGCACGACCCTTTCGATAAATGCTCAAAAGAGCTTTGCAACATTAAAAATGCAATGCCTTACTGAGAAATTTTTCCCATCTCTTGAGGTAGTTTTAGAAGTTTTGGTTAATTCCGATTTTCCTGAAGTAGAATTTAAGAAAGAACAGGAAATAGCATTAGAGGCAATTAAAACCGAATCTGATGACCTCTTCTCCTTTACGTTTTACAATACTCTTTCCCGCCTTTTTCCAGATTTCCCATTGGGATATTCGAATTTGGGAATCTCAGAAAAGGTAAGATCTTTAAAACGTTCCGATGTCTCTCAGTTTCACAAAAAACATTTTTTAGGCTCGGGCATGGTGGTTTCCATTGTGGGCGATTTCTATCTAAATGAATCAAAAAAGAAATTCTCGGAGCTTTTTTCACGGATTCCAACCGGGACCCATGTGGAATTAAAGGACCCCAAATTCCATTCCATTGCGCAACCAATAGAAATTGAGGGAAAAAAGAACAAAGAACAGGTGCAAATTATGGTTGCCACCCGGACCTTTCCCAAGGCGGATCCCCAAACCCCCGCCCTTCACCTTCTAAAAAACATTCTTTCTGGAAGTATGTCCTCGAGATTATTCACCAATCTGCGTGACAAAGATTCCTTGGCTTACTCCGTTTGGGCGTCAACCCTTGAGGGAAAAAATTCCGGTTTTTTTTACGCCACCTTGAGTAGCGCAGTAAACAAGCTTGATTCCGCAAAAACCAGGCTAATTGAGGAACTTGAGAAAATTCGGAAAGAAGGTTTTACTGATGAAGAACTCTCGGACTCGAAGAAATATGTTTTAGGGCAATACGCATTAAGTCAAGTGGATAACCTTTCGCAATCCGAAGTTTTCTCATCAGATGAGTTTATGGGGCTTGGTTACGATTATTTTGAGAAATACCCTAATTTGATCCGGTCAACCACAAAGGAAGAGGTAAGTTCAATATGCCAGCAATTCCTTCTTGGAAGCGGAAGTTATGTTTTAGGACTAACCAAACCGTAGCTTGAGCAGGTTTGTTTCGCTGAATTCTTTTTAAAGGCAATAAAGGAGATTACCGTGAATCCAACAAATTTGAGATATACCAAAGACCACGAATGGATTAAAGTCGAGGGAACTAAAGGAATTGTGGGTGTTACTAATTTTGCTCAACAACAACTTGGAGACATTGTTTACGTTGACATGCCCCAAACTGGAACCTCATTGACGGCAGGAAAGACATTTGGAGTCGTCGAGTCCGTAAAAACGGTGTCAGACATCCTTGCTCCTGTCAGTGGAAAGGTGATTGCTAAAAATTCCGACCTTGAAAACGACCCTGCCCTAGTAAATCAAGACCCCTATGGGAGAGGGTGGATAATTGAGGTTGAATTATCAGATCCTGAAGAACAAAAGAATCTCATGGACGCAGATTCATACGAAAAGCATTGTAATCAGTGCGAGCACTAATGTAAAAGGAATCCATGCAATGACCAGCTATTTACCGCATACTCCTCAAGAGATTGCTCAAATGCTTTCAGGAATTGGAATAAAAAGTCTGGAAGAATTGTTTGCGGAAATCCCTGAGAATGTTAGGCTTTCCAGGAATCTTTGCCTTTCCCCAGGGTTAACCGAAACTGAAGTAACCCAAAAAATGTCGGAAATTGCCGGGCGAAATTTGAGCGTTGACCAATGTGTTTGTTTTTTGGGCGGAGGAATTTATGACCATCTTATCCCTGCCGCCATAAAACACCTTGTTCAGCGTGGGGATTTTTTTTCCCTCCTTGTACGACGGAGCAACCGCTCTTTCAGAAGCCGCACACATGGCCCTTTCCCACACTGGAAAGACAAAAATAATTGTTTCTCAGTCGGTTCACCCAGAATACCGTGAAGTATTGCTTGCAACTTTGAAGAATCTTAAATCTCAAATCGTTCAAGCCCCTCTTGAAGATGGCGTAACTGACTTGTCAAAACTTTCCGAATTAATCGACGGTAATACCGCCGCGGTAATTGTCCAATATCCGAATTTTTTTGGTTGTATCGAAGATTTAAGCGCAATAGATGGCGCAATTAAGAAAGGAAAGGGAGATATTAACCTTCGACCTTTGTTAATAGTTTCAACATACCCATTTTCACTAGGATTTCTCACTCCGCCCGGCGATTTCGGCGCTGATATTGTCGTTGGGGAGGGCCAATCCTTGGGAATTCCAATGAGTTTTGGGGGGCCGTCACTAGGTTTTATTTCCGCCAGAGATTTTTTGCTCAGAAAAATCCCCGGGCGCTTAGCCGGTTCAACTCTCGATAGAACAGGAAAGAAGGCTTATGTTCTTACCTTACAAACGCGAGAACAACACATTCGAAGAGAAAAGGCGACCAGCAATATTTGCACTAATCAAGCATTAATGGCACTAATTGCGACAATTTACCTTTCCCTTGTCGGGAAAGACGGACTTCGGGAAGCAGGGTACCAATCCTTGCAAAAATCTCATTTTTTGAAACGGGAATTATCTCGCCTTGGGGGAGTAACATTTCCCTTTTCATCGCCTTTTTTTAATGAGTTTGTAATTAAGATTCCTAATGCTAGATCAGTGGTTCGTAAAATGAACCAAAAACGGATTCTCCCTGGAATTCTTCTTGAAACCTGGTATCCCCAACTAAAAGATCATTTGATGATCGCGGTTACTGAAAAAAGAACAAAGAAAGAGATAGATTCTTTTTTGGATGAGTTGGGAGGTTTGATATCATGACGGAGAGACTTATTTTTGAAATTTCATCTCCCGGCCGCCGAGGTTTCTCATTTCCAGCCCTCGATGTTCCGGAAACGGATTCCGACGATATGATTCCCGCCAAATTCTTGCGAAAAGAATGCAGGTTGCCATCATGTTCAGAACTCGATGTCGTTAGGCATTTTACAAGACTTTCGAGATTAAACCATGGAGTTGACGTGGGCTTTTACCCGTTAGGTTCTTGTACAATGAAATACAACCCTAAAATTAACGAAGATATTGCCGGATTGTCCGGTTTTTCTCGTCTTCATCCATACCAACCAGAATCTATGGTGCAAGGAGCTTTGAAACTCCTCTCGGATCTCGAATATAAAATTTCCGAAATTACGGGCATGGATGCAGTCACCCTGCAAC
>JACPTH010000361.1 GCA_016192885.1 bacterium
AACAAACTCCAGATGGTGGTTTTGTAATTGTCGGGGCAACCTCCTCCGACGATGGGGACGTAAGCTGGCAAAACGGGGGGGTTCTGATTATTGGTTCGTAAAACCCAAACCCTAATTTTGGCCGTTGAAAAATTTGGAGTGCGGTGGCATGACACCGCTCTGAAAGGGGGAGACATGTCGCGCCCAAAAAAGCGGCAACGTGTTGGCGCACTCCAAAGGGGCAAAATAGGAGTTAGAAGATAGGTAAGCGTTCAGTCAGGGGTAAAACCAGCATGAATAAAGAAAACCTTTCCGGGAAGGCTGGTGTACCGAATCTTCGAGAACCCGCATCAATTCAAAACTCCTATTTTTCGCTTCAAAATGGCCAAATTTTTCGCACCTCCTAAAACAGACTTCAAAAGCGAGTTTACCAGCCACGGGGGGGGTAACTGAACGGTTACGAAGATAGTTGAAAAAAAGAAGAACAGAGGGTAAGCGCTTTTCGCCGTAACCCACCAACCGGAGATCATAAGATTTTGGGGAGCTTCAACTCAGAATAAATTTGACCGCTTTGAAAAAAGCCAGTGGTTCTTTGAAAAAACAAATATCTATCTATCGCCACGCGAAGTGGCCGCTCTCGCCCATCCTGGGCTTCGCGGCATAAGGCCATCCTTGGCCAAAAATTCGCATGGCCTTGCCGGCACGCACTCATCCACCGCGGCTCTCCAGTTCTGGCTCGCCCCAAGAATGGGGGTCAGGCACGGTGCGCCCTCCAAAATAGCTTTCAATTTTCACCCCAAATTTTCAATTTACCCCGAATTATTGAGCAGATACCCTGTTTACGATCTCTTTATCTCATTTTCAGGTAATCCGGTAATGTCGCAAACTTCCGGAATGGTCATGCCTCGCTTTAATAGCTTTCGCGCTAACTCATGCCGCTCTTCTTCCCTTCCTTTCGCCATTCCTCTCTCCTCGGCATCCGCAATTATCGTGGCGCGGGTGTGAGCCTCTTTCGAGCGTGCTTCCAAGATCTGCCGAAGCTCTCGATCGGCGTTGATTTTTCTTAATTCCTGAATCGCCATTGCAATCCCCTCCTCGCTTGAAAGTTCGTTTGGTAAAGAACTATCTTCAGCCGCATAAAGTTCGCCAAATTTTAAAGCATAAAGCCATTTCTCAAAAACGCTCCGCAGATTTTTCGGCTTTTGGGGGCTAAACTTTTTTAGATCGAGAAACCGGACATCAAGTAAATCTGTTAACTCCGCATGCGTTTCAATTTGCCTCAACTGAAAAATGTTCTCCATGCGGGGTTCCTTGGGGAATAAAACGTAATTCAGAATGGAAATGCTGGTGGTTTTTGATAAAGCCGTGTATTTTTTGCCTTCTTCCAACTGTTGGGAAAACAACTTAGCCCAGTAAAACAAAACCCTCGGCACGTAACCCGGTTCGGATTCCATTTGAACTTCGATATTAAACTGACGTTCCAGGCCGTCTTTAGCCTTAACATCAACTATCGACAACTTCGATTCGACAAATTCCTTTTGGTTGAACGGGTTCAAAATTGAAATCCACGTTATTTTATCCGGCCCCTCAAGACGCAAAAGAGCGTTTAACAAGCTGATTAATAACTTTTCATTCCGCTCTTCGCCAAACACGTATTTGAAAACGAAATCGTTTTTAAAATCGAATATTTGCATGTCTCAGTCTCGCTCGTGAAATTCTCAAGTTAATTATACCGCAAAATAATGCTCAATTAAAAGATTTGGAGGTTACCCATGAAAAGATATCTATGGGTTTCGGCGATGATCGTAGCTCTCGCATGCGTTTTAGCGCAAATCGGCTGCTGGAAAAGTGGCTCCAATCCAACTGCTGCGCTGATTCACAGCGAAGCGCCGCCAACCCGAGGCGTAGCGCCTTCTTTAAAATTCAAAATGGTTTTGCCGGAATCCCCCCGGAGAGGCCCTTCGACTTCGCTCAGGACAGGTTCTCCAAATGCCATAATTATGGCTTCAGAAGCGGCATCACCGACGGTGACATTTAAGCTAACCCTAATTAATGTAGGAAATGCCACCAACCCGACAACGGTTCTTAGCAAAACCGTCTTAGTTTCCTCTGGTACGGCATACGCTAATTTCCAAGATTTACCCGCTCTTTCCACCCTCGGTGATATTCACATCGAAAACGGAAATTACGGGGGTTACTCCGATTTCCGAGGCGCAACAGATCTACTTCCTGAGATTGAAAACATCCTTGAAGTATCACCTAAGAATTCAAAAACAAAACCAGACATTATTGCGGAAGTTGTAGAGAAAGTCGTTTCATCCCAACATTTGTTCCCTAAAGTCGGCTCAGATTTAACAAGCCGAATCATCACCACTCTCACTGAAATGGATCTTACGACCGATGCGATTTACGAGGAAGCATTGACTCAATTTGTAAATAACCATCTGCTTCAGCAAACGATTTCGCTTGAGACTAATTCCGTCGTTCTTGATTCATCCTCTTCCCTTGCCCTAAGTTCTCTCTCCGTCTTGAGTGAAACTACGAATGAAATGGTGTTTTCAAATACCGCTACCCAACGTCTACCAACGGAAATATGATTACGATTTACGCCAATTATACCAACACTACCGCGAAATGGTCGGTTGAAATTATAAACCCTGACAAATCATCTTCAGGGCAATTCAAT
>JACPTH010000368.1 GCA_016192885.1 bacterium
AGCTATAGAATAGGCTTCAGCGCCAATCGAGCAACCTGCGGACCAAATGATTAGTTGGCGTTTGCCTGATTTTTCTCGTTTTTCAACCAAGTTTGGAAGAATATCTTCTTGAAGAATTTCAAAATGGCTCGGATGGCGAAAAAACCAGGTTTCATTCGTAGTGAGGGTGTCCAATAATTGGCCCCTCCACTCGGGATCCTTTTGGATGATAGAAATGAATTCGGTAATCAAATCGCAATTCATTGACCGCATAAGGGGGATAATGCGGTTTTCCAAAAAGGTCATTTTGGAAGGGTCGAAAAAAAGACCGAATTCGTTTGAAAAAAACTCTCGTAACGCTTGATACTCAGCGGATGTTAATCTTGGGGATTCTCGTAACATGTTTCACCATGGGTTTTTCTCATGAAAAGCCGCTTCCTTCATTATCGTCATTTGAGTACATATTTTGAAACGGTTTCAATGAAACTTGAGGGAAGCTCCGCCTTCAGAAAAACTTTTTCCCCCGCCCATTCCTGAAAGTCAATTCGACCTACTCGATAAATCTCCTTCAAAAGTGGGGAATTGGATGGAATAATCATTTCAACCCATTTATACGCGCGTGAAACAACTTCATCCATGCGAGTTTTCAGATCATTCAAACCTTCCCCGGTTTTAGCTGAAATGAAAATTCCCCCTGGAAAAAGGTTGAGTAGAGCTTCGCGATCGTAAGAAGCGGTTAGATCGATTTTGTTAAAAACGATAATTCTCTCGTGTTCCACCGCTCCAATTTCACGAAGAACCTCAGTTACCGTAGCGATATGTTCTTTAAATCTTGAATTGCCAATATCGCAAACCAACAATAGGATTTGTGAGTTCACCACTTCGTCCAGGGTCGCACGAAAAGCTTGAATTAGAGAGTGGGGGATTTTTTGAATAAAACCCACGGTGTCGGAGAGAATTGCAAATCGTTTGGTAGGTAGTTCTATTCGCCTTGAGGTAGGGTCGAGGGTCGTAAAAAGCGCATCTTTTACGGTTACCGCGCTTCCGCTAAGGGCGTTTAATAGCGTTGATTTCCCGGCGTTAGTATAACCTACGAGTGAAAAAAGGGGCGCGAAACGCTCGTTGCGAAGATTTCGCTGGTTTTTTCGGTTTTGAACGACATGTTCTATTTCCTCTTGGATTTGTTTAATTCGCTTTTTAAGAGTCCTTCTATCGGTTTCAAGCTGGGTTTCTCCGGGGCCTTTGGTTCCAATTCCACCCCGTTGCCTAGATAATGCGCGATATCCGCCTACAAGCCGAGGAAGCTGGTATTGCAAGCCCGCAAGTTCGACCTGGAGCATTCCTTCGCGGGTTGAGGCGTTATTTGCAAAAATTTTTAAAATTACCGAAGTTCTATCCAAAACCGCAACACCAAGAACATCTTCCATGGTTTTTGTTTGGTGATATGAAAGTTCATCGTCCGCTACTACAATTGTCGCATTTGTTTCAGCCACAATGCGTTTAACCTCATCAATTTTCCCGCGCCCAAAATATGCGATTCGATCTAACTTGTGCCTTTTTTGAGAACAAGATCCGACCACCTGACCTCCGATAGTTTTGATTAGCTCAACAAGTTCTTGATTGGAATCGAGGAAATCTTCTTCAGAAATTTCGGGGGTTTGGACCGAAATTGTGACAACCCTTTCTACCGGGGAAACAATTTCATTCGGTTTCATTGGTATAATTTCTCGAACCAGGGTCGAGCTACTTTTCAGGTAAAAGGTTTTCGGATTTTTCAAGCCTCAAAAAAAATATCCAGGATTCCCTTAAAAAGTAAAACCCAAAGGATAATAAAAAGAAGAAAAACGCGAGTAATTGGAACGCGGAAAAACAAAATGCAAATAAATCGAAAAGGCCGTGCAAGGCGGAAGCGCACATTAGTCCCAAAAGGATTTTCGAGAATCCGCGAAAAACTTTTCCGGAAATAGGCTCAAAAGCATCCGGAAGCGCTTTTGCCAGGAAAACACCCACGGTTCCGGAGAAGATTAAATGGCCGGCGGAGGTTAAGAAACCTCTCATTGCGAGAACCTCAAACCCATAGTTTTTATAATAATCTAAATTTTCGGCAAATGCAAAACCTAACCCGGAAGCCATGAATGTAAAAAAAACGCATTTGGGTTTTTTTTCTAAATTAAAAAGAAAAATAATCACGAGGATGCAAAACAATTTAACAAATTCCTCTACCGGCCCAACAACCCCAAGGCATGCCAGTGCCTTTATCCAAACCGAGGTAGAAGCCGAAATCAACGATCGCAAGTCTTCATTTAGGAGAAACCCGAAAAAGGGGTAAATTAACCATTTCAAAGGAATCGTAGAAAATGCGCCCCCTAGAAACGCAAAAACTCCGCAGCGAATGAATCCAATTTCCCTAAATGACCTATGAAAAAAAAATGCGAACAAAAGGGCTGGAAAAAACAAAAGTACCAATACCGCTGCCTCTTCAGGAAACATAAAGAATCGTACAAAAGGGATTTGCGTTTTGGGCGTGGAGATTTTGGGAGAAATTTGGTTGGGACGAAAACTGGATTGAAAAAGTCACAAAATCATTGAACTGCCATTCCAAGGTTTCGAATCTTTTTTATCAAGTCATCACAGGAAAAAGGTTTTTGCAAAAATTCTATGTTTCCCTGAAGTGAAGCCATTTCGGAAGGTTTGGCCGGGCCGCTTCCGGAAATTAATAGAAATGGAATGTTGCCTAAAATAGGCATTCCTTTTATTTCTTGAAGAAGTTCAAACCCATTTTTTTCGGGCATGAACCAATCGGATATTACCAAATCAATCTTTTCCGTTTTTAGGATTTCTATTGCCAGCTTTCCATTGGAAGCTTCCATAAACGAGGAAAACCCTACAGCCCTTAAAATATCCTTTATCACCTCTCTCATGGAAAAAGAATCATCCACGATAAGAATTTTTAGTTTATTGGGGAAACAATTTACCCCAGATTGTTTCTTGTTAATGGTTTGATCGCCAGGAAAATCAGGTTTCTTAGGAAATTCTACATACATAGTGGTTCCTGATTTCTCAGAAGAGTCAAATGAGATATCACCGCCTAAAGTTTTTGCCATCAGTTTCGCGGAGTAAACTCCCAAACCGGTTCCGGAGGTCTTTCCAAAAGTAGCGTATTTTTCAAAAAACTTTTGTCGTATCTGTGATGGAATTTCCCCAAGATTGTGAATTTTAATGACGCAATTTTCGCGGTCCGAAAAGAAAACGGTAACCACTCCATTTACTGGAGAAGCTTCGAGGGCGTTTTTGATTAAATTTGAAAGAAGCGGGAAAAAAAGTTTTTCTTCGCCAAATGCCTCAAATGAATCATTTGGGCCTGTTTCCTTTCCGTTGATAAAGGAAACGATTTTTAGGTTTTTCATTACCCTAAACTCTTCCAACTCGCGGCAAATCTGGGAAAAAATTTTCACAACGTCAAGAGAAATCGGCCTGATGCGGTATTTTCCTCTTTCCATTTTTACAAGGTCGAGCGAGTTATTAATCATTTGCATCATGCGAAATGCTGATTTTTCTAACATCTCCATTAGCTCGACCTGATCGGGTGTTAAATTCGCGTCGCTTTTGAGCATCGTCGGAATATTGATAAATGCGGTTAACGGTGTTTGAAGATCGTGCCTCGTAATGCGATCAACTTCCTCGCGAAGTTGAACAATTTCTTGTAGTACTTCATTTTGTTGGATAAGGTTATCTCGGGCTTGCTTTAAAAAAATATGGTTCTTTACCCTAGCTTTTAAAAGAGCGGGGTTAACGGGTTTGGTAATGTAATCTACGCACCCTATTTCGAAGCCCTTTTCCTCATTTATCGTTTCATTTAAGGCGGAAACAAAAATTACCGGAATAAACCTGGTTCTTGAATCGATTTTCAGCTTTCGACAAACCTCATATCCATCGACTTCCGGCATCATGATATCGAGAAGAATCAAATCGGGAGGCTCGTCCCCATTAGCGATTCGGAGCGCCATTTCTCCATCGAGAGAAAACTTAACACGGTAGTCGGGTTGAAGAATTTCAGCCAAGATCTCAATATTAGTGTGGATGTCATCAACTACAAGGACGGTCTTTTTTTCTTGTTCCATTTCTCGGATTTTAGCAGAAGTTGGCAAAAAAACAAACTGATCCCTCACTTTTTCCCATTTCCTATTGCCTCTTTCCTTCCTTTTATTTAAAGTGATAAAATGATGCTTACTCAAAATTATGGAGGTTCATGGATGTTGAATCAGATAGTTGTTTTGGTTTCTCTGATTTTTTTCGCGGGCATTTTGTTCGCTCAAACGCCTGCCGATGTTTCGCTGGAAAAACCCGATCACCCGCTTATTAAACTCACGGTGGAAAGCGGCGAGATGTTAATCGAGTTGTTTCCTGAAATAGCGCCAAAGCATGTGGAAAGCTTTTTGACTCTCATTGAAAAAGGATTTTATAACGGCTTAACTTTTCATCGCGTCGAACCTGGGTTCGTTATTCAAGGCGGAGACCCAAAAGGAGATGGAACCGGAGGCCCGGGATATAATCTTCCAGCTGAATTTAGCGATCGACCTCACGAAAAGGGAACATTGGCGATGGCGCGTTCGAGCGACCCCAATTCGGCCGGAAGCCAGTTTTATATTTGCTTAGATAGGATTCCGCACCTGGACCGTAAGTACACTGTTTTTGGAAAAGTAGTAATGGGGATGGAGGTTCCGGGAAAAGTCAAAAGGGGCGAAAAGATGAAAATGGAAGTTTTGCAAGGGAAAAAAGAATCAAAGAAATAGTTTGTTGCCCTGGACAAAAAAAGAAAAGAAAATGATGAAAAATGCCATGAAACATGGGGTTCGTATGGCCCCATTTACTACCTTTCATTTGGGCGGGCTTGCTGAATATTTTCTTGAAGTGAAAACTGAAAACGAGCTTGTTGAAGCCGTGGAAATGGCTAAATCAGAGCAAATGCCTTTCTTTCTCGTCGGGGGAGGTTCGAACCTCGTGGTTTCGGATTCCGGAATCAAGGGCTTGGTTATCAGAAACTTGGCTCACGATAAAGCAATTTTTGATCATGAAAAAGTTCAGGTAACCGTATCTTCGGGATATCTCCTTTCTCAGTTGACCAAACTGGCTTATCAAAATAGCTTGACCGGTTTTGAGTTCGCCACCGGAATTCCCGGAACGGTGGGAGGGGCGATTTATGGCAATGCGGGGGCTTACGGAAAAAGCATCGGAGATCTCGTGGTTTCAGCCGATATCCTTACCCCGGATGGAAAAGTGATAAAGGTCGAACCTTCGTTTTTCAATTTCGCGTATCGTACAAGCGTTTTGAAAAGCCTGCAATCTTTTGTTCTGAATGTGACTTTCAAGGTTCTAAAGGGGGACAAAGAAAAAATTCGGGCTTCCATGCTGGAAATAGTAAACCAAAGGAAATCAAAGCATCCCCCTCGCGAAGTGGGTTCCGCCGGGTCATTCTTTAAGAACCTTGACCCAAACCCCGGTGAATTGCGCAGAAGGGCCGCCGGGGAAATACTTGAGAAAGCGGGAGTTAAGAATCTCTCCGTGGGGGGGGCCTTCGTGTATTTTAAACACGCCAACTTTATAGTAAATTATGGCGCGGCAACGGCATCAGACGTAAAAAACCTTGCTTCAGCCATGAAAGACGCGGTTTACAAACAATTCTCCATCGAACTTCACGAAGAAGTTCTTTATGTAGGGACAAATTAGCAAAATTAGAATATTCGTTTCTATATCTCTAGAAGGTCGTTCGGAGTTTTTGTGAGTTGTTCGACCCCATCGGATTTAACCACGAAAACATCTTCAATTCTAACTCCCCCCCAACCAGGAATATAAATCCCGGGTTCAACCGTTAGAACCATTCCGGCCTCTAAATAATCTTTCGACTTTTGGGAAAAAGAGGGGATTTCGTGAACGTCAATGCCGACCGCATGGCCTAGGCCATGCCCAAATTGCGGGCCATAGCCTTTTTTTGTAATATGGTCTCGCGCAATTTGATCAATTTGCTTGCAAGAAATCCCTGGGCGAATAGCATCTATGGCTTTTCTTTGGGCATCCCTCACGATGGAATAAATGTTCTTAAATTTCCGATCGGCCTTTCCGATAAAAACGGTTCGAGTCATATCTGAATGATACCCATTAAAAACCGCGCCAAAATCTATTTTAAGCATTCGGTTGGATTCGATTTTCTTTTCGGTGGGATGAGCGTGCGGACAAGCCGATCTATCGCCCGAAGCAACGATTGTGTCAAAACTCAATTTCTCGCTTCCATTCAATCTCATGAGGTATTCCAGTTTCGCGGTAATCTCTAGTTCCGTTTTTCCCGGTTCGATGAATTCCAGAAGCTTTGCAAAAGATTTATCGGCAATTGAAAACGCTCTTTTCAGGTTATCAATTTCAGTTTCATCCTTAATTTTTCGAATGCCTTCGCAAAGCCCTGAAACCACTTTTAAACCGGTTTTTAAATCTTTACTCATTTGCTCGAACAATTCGATGGGCAAACTTCCTTCAACTCCCAAAACTTTAAGCCTTTTCTTACGAAGAAGTTTAAAAAGGGCTTCGGTTGGGGTGGAAGTATTTTGGAAAACAATTACTTCCGCAGAATCTCCGACTTCCAACTTGCTTTGCTCCTGGTATCTAAAGTCGGTTAAGAAAGTCGCTTTTTTTCGCTCAAGTAAAAGCGTGCCCGCGGACCCGGAAAACCCGGTTAAATATCTCAAATTGGAGAAATCTTTTAAAAGCAGGGCGTTGATGTCATTGGGAATTAGAGATGCGAGGGACTGTTGGCGTTTCTTGTGCAATTGAAGCATTAATACTCACCTTTCGCGTAAACTTTCGGAAGAACTTTGAATTTTGAAAAGCCCCTGGCGGAATTCTTTCCTAACTTCTATCTTCTACGAACGCTTTACTCAAGCTAAATCCGGATAGAAACTTAAGAAATCGCATTTCCCTCCTTGAGGGTAAATTTTTTAACGGGTCTTTTTGAAAACGGGCTTTTTTCAACAAGCGTGGAAGCTTTTGGAGATGATGCGATAATGGTTATCGCCATG
>JACPTH010000369.1 GCA_016192885.1 bacterium
GGCTTTTCCATGTTCCATTGAATTTGGACAATTAGACGTTTAAAATTGCAATATTCGTCCTTGTCCTTAACATAGTTTACCTTGGCGCTAGACAAATTTTGGGTGAACCTTGAGGTTTTGGGGGTTATAAAATCAGGCTTTACATAAATGCTTTCAGGCGAAACAGCCAATTGCTGGGGTAATTGGCGTTCGTGGGTTGGGGTTCCTTTTTTTGTCGGGGAAATATATTCTTTCACGACCCAACTGGGAGAAAGAAGAGTCGCCGGGTTTTGGCAAAACGCGAAAGTGACGGATTTTCTTGACGGGAATTCGCTCCCGTCAACTTTGTAAGAACCTTCCTCCGGGTTCGAAAAAATTTCTTCGTCTAAAACATCGTCAACCCTTAAAGTGGCTTGGTAACAAATTCCGCGCGGGTCGGCAATGATCCCTTGGCATCGCCATTCTCCATTGTTTACCTCGTTGTCTTCGCCGGGGAACAGCATTTTTGCAAGCTTCTTGGTCGGTTTTATTGAATTCTCGTATTCTTTAAGACCGGCCAAATCATCCAAACCAATGGTTGCGGGAGAACCTTTTCGGATAGCCTCAAACGGAACATTATCTAAAAGAGAATTTAGAATGTCGCTAGCGATATTGACCGCAAAAGTCTGTGAAGCGACGAGATCGGTATCTCCAACATCTTTATGAATGAGACTAAAAATTGGCAAAAGAGCGACCGTCAGAATAACTACGGCAATTATAATTTCAAGGAAAGTGATTCCTTGTGTCGATGCAATTTGCTTCTTCAGTTTTTCTTACTCCTACTCACGGCTAATCTCTTTATTTCTACGAAAACAACGGCAGGAGAAAATTTCGCGGCAAAGGTTTAAAGAAGATTAGAAGCCAGGGCGGACAGCTCAGAACGCTCCGATTTATTCAAAATGACATGACCAAACAATTTTTTATTCTTAAATTTTTCAACGACATAATTTAAACCATTCGAGGAACTATCAAGATATGGGTTATCAATTTGATACGGATCCCCGGTAAGAACTATTTTGGTACCGTCACCCGCTCTGCTAACAATGGTTTTCACCTCGTGGGGTGTGAGGTTTTGCGCCTCATCTACAATTAGGAACTGTTTTGGAATGCTCCTTCCACGAATATAGGTAATCGCTTCAATTTGAATTTTTTTCGATTCGATTAAAAATTTGATTTTTTTATCGACATCGTCGGAATTGCTGTAGAGGCGGTCCATTACAAATTCCAAGTTGTCAAAAATCGGTTGCATCCAATGGCTTAATTTATCGTCCTTTGACCCGGGAAGAAAACCGATATCCTTGCCAAGCGGCATAATTGGGCGGCTGACAAGCAATTTTCGATAGACATGTTCGTCGATGGTTTTTTGAAGACCGCAAGCCAAAGCTAGCAGAGTTTTCCCTGTTCCGGCCCTGCCTACGAGGGTAACCAAATGAATCTCATTGCACATGAGCAGTTCAACGGCGAATTTTTGCTGCAAATTTACGGGTTCAATTCCCCATGGTTTGGCATTCATGTGAAAAAGAGGAACAAGCTGCCGCACGTCCCCGGAATATTTCGCTAAAGCGGTCTTATTTTCATTTTCAGCGGCTTTTAAAAGAACGAATTCATTAAAAAACAAGTTGCTCTTGGGGTAATCCAAACCTCGATTACTAAGAAAGAGATCGATATCTTTCGCGGGTAGGACTACTTCCCGCCACCCATTGTACAATTCATCGATGTCGATTTTATTTGTTTCAAAATCTTCGGTAAGTATCCCAAGCGCATCGGCTTTAATTCTTGAGTTTATATCCTTGCTAATGAAAAAGGTGTTTTTCCCCTTCTTTTTTAGAAAAAGGGCGCATGCTAAAATTCGATTGTCAACTTTCTCCTTATCGAACCCGTAAGGGATTTCGATCTCACTATCTATGAGAATTTGAATGCTTCCACCCGCATCAAGTTTTACCCCTTCAAACAAGCGCCCCTTTTCTCTCAGGTTGTCAAGAGCCCGCGATACGGATCGCGCCTCTCGCCCTCTTTCGTCGCTGCCGCCCTTGAAGCGGTCAAGTTCTTCTATGACCCCAAGAGGTATTACAACCTCATTGTCCTTAAACGAAAAAATAGAAGAATGGCTGTGAAGTAAAACATTCGTGTCTAAAACAAAAGTTTTTTTCATCCCCTTGGAAATGTCCATGAAAAGGAAATCCCTCCTTTCCTTCGATATATCACACCTTCTCTCAAGATGTCAAAAGCTGTTCCAAATGGCGGCGGAAATTTTTCTTTCAATTCCTACTCAAAAGTGGCCGATATGAAGTTAGATTATGGTTGCTTCATGAGCGGTTGAAAGGAAAAAGTGCCCAATGATTCGCTCCGACCGGTGTAGAAAAAATCAGTATTTTTCCTTCCTCAATGAGTTTCTTCCATTGCTGGTTTTCACATTGGTATCCATTCAAGGGGTTGCTCAAGAATTTCCTGATTTTTCGGATTCAGGGTCCCAACTCCATCCTCCCATTATAAGCTCGAGGAACATTCCGTCCGAGGAAGTTTCCTACGTTTCTGATGAAGATACTTTCGAAGGGGATGCCGGGGATGGGGCTTCCGTAGAGTCTCGCGAGGGGAATCAAACCCATACTGTCAGGAAAGGCGATACCCTGGGATCAATTTCCAAAAGGTTCTTTGGAACGACAAAATATTGGAAAAAAATAGCCAGCTCAAACGGGATTTCTGAACCCGGAAAATTAAAAGTAGGAATGGTTCTAAGAATTCCTACCGGAGTCGGAAAACCCGCGACTCGAAGAAGAAGATCTAAAGCAATTTCATATCCTTCATTCGATGCGGTGCAATCGCTTCCCCCCGCCCCCGTTCCATCGCTTCCTCCGGTTTCCTCGGGAAATGATGTGGTCCTTTATCAAGATAAAGGTCTTCCGCAAATTCTTCTTCCGGAGTCAATTAAAAATGAAAATACCTCTCGCTATTCCGTAACTTTTGAAGGTTTAACCGGATTAATGCACACCTTTGCTGCATATCCGCTTGGGAAGGGTCTGTTTTCAACTTCATTTGGAACAGTTTGGAACAAAATTACTCGTCGTGACGGGGTTCGTCTAAAAAACGGCGAAGACGGAGATTACTGGCAATTTCCGATCGCCTTAACTTACGCCGGAGATAATTTCGAAGCGGGGTTGCAATTGCCTTTTGAATCATATGACATTTTCGCACCGATAACCTATAACTTTCGAGACGGCTCCGATTCCGGAATGGGGGATGCTTCACTTAGGTTGAAATTCTCATCCCAAAATGACAATATGGCTTCCTGCCTTGGTCTTGGGGCCATTTTTCCTACAAACGACCGAATAATTGGGAATACCGACAACGACAATGCATGGGAAGTCTTCGGAGGTGTTTCAACCAAACGAAAAGAGGGGGGAAATTTCCACCTAAATGGCGGTTACCAAGCCAGTTCAGGAAATACGACGCACGAGGGAATTTTTTTTAACGTTGGGTTCGAATATTCCGCCAATACTTCATTCACGTTCATGGGAGAAATAAATTCCCGAAACCGCGTCAACAACGGTCGCAGCACCGATCTTACGCTTGGATTAAGGTATTTCGTGAAACCCGGAATGACATTCTCGCTTGCGGCGCCGATCGCGCTTAACAACGATATGTTTTTCGGTTACGATTATCGCCTTGAAGGCCAAATGCAATATCATTACTAGTTAAATGGATACCCGCGTTACTTTTTCTTACATAACCTGAACCCTAATTTTATCGCCTGGAGCAAACCTGAGGGATCCGCGAGTCCGGTTCCGGCAATATCATATGCGGTTCCATGGCCGACCGAGGTTCTTACGTATGGCAAACCCAACGTCACATTTACGCACCTGATTCCACCAAATGCCTTAATTGGTATAAGCCCTTGATCGTGAGTTTGAGTTACGAAAACATCCGTGGATTTCAACATTTCCCGCTTAAATAAAATATCCGCAGGAAAGGGGCCTGAAACGTTAGGATTAACTTTTCTAAATTCTTCAATAGCCGGCTTAATTATTACTTTTTCTTCATCGCCGAACAACCCGTCTTCACCGGCATGAGGGTTCAAACCGGAAACGGCGATGACGGGGAACGGCTTTATTTTCTCTGAAAATGCTTCGTGAGCTAATTGTAATGTCTCAAAGACTGTTTGTTTTGTCAGCAATTTTGGTACTTCCCTGAAGGAAACGTGCAAAGTGGTCATGACGACTCGCATTTTGTTAAAAACCATCGCCATTCTTGTGGTTTTTACGCCCGCTAGAGCGCACAACATATCGGTATGACCAGAATACGTAGACCCCGCCAAACGGATGGCTTTTTTCCCGATGGGCCCTGTTATCATGCCCGCGCAAATTCCTTGTACGCAAAGTTCATGCGCGATTTGTACGGCTTTTATTGCGGCGTCTCCCCCATGAGAACAAACTTCGCCGTAATCATAGGTTTCATTATTGTCGATGGAAATGAAACGCAAGCCATCAAAAGGGGCATTTTCATAAGACCTCCAAATTGGTTCGGAAAGCCCTAGAGAAAGAAAGGTCTTTTTGAGGTGATCGATTGGGCCTATTGCGATTAGTCTGCGAGCAAGAGCTATAGGAAGGCTTGAGAGCGTCTTTGCGACGATCTCCGGGCCGATTCCGCAGGGATCTCCTATCGTTAGCGCAAGTAAAGGTGGTTTAACCAAGTTTTTTTTTAAAAAAAAAGATATTAGATGAAACTTTTTCACACTACCAATGGTAATTTAGTATAATCAAGGTATCATTCTAGACTTTTTCCAGAGGTGATAGCAATGAAAAATTTTTTAAGACTACAGGTTCTTTTCGTTATCATTTTTCTTTCATTTTCGCTTCCCGCGAAACCTGAGGCCGGA
>JACPTH010000370.1 GCA_016192885.1 bacterium
CCGTTTCCATCGAAATACCTCCCCCCAAAACCGAGAAAAAAGGGTTCAAACCACCATCCATCGGGGTTCATAAAAAAACCGTAACGCCCTTTGCTTCTGTCAGTCAAGCTATGGGAAACTTTTTTGAAACCGTCAAAGTCATCGGGTGGGGTAACCCGGACCTCATTGAAATGATTTTTATTGTAAAACAATGCCAAACAATCTACCGTGTGGGGAAAGCCCCATATTTTTCCGTTTTTTTCCACCACTTCGCGGGCGGCGGGTAAAATATCGGAGAGCTCTCTTGAATTAGAACTTTCTTCTAGCGGCTCAATTAGCTTGGAGTTAATGAAATTTGTAACCCAAAAACGATCGGCTCGAAAAACATCCGGAACTATTCCGGCTTTGGCGGTTTGTTCAAACCTTGCTTGGGCTTGGAAAAAAGGTACTTGTTCGGTCACGACCTTAATTCCCTGGTTTTTTGCCATGAATTCATCAAGAATGGTTGAGAGCGATTCAGCTTCCAAGCCGCTCATGGTGTTCCAAAAAACCAGTTCTACATTTCGCCCCGAACCTCCGCTTTTTGTATTATCTCCACATCCGAAAATGAAAAAAAATGAAGCGCCCGCAAAAAAAACAAATCGTAGTTTAAAGGATGAAAAAAAACCCCTCCCCATTACCACTTTTTTTCTTCTTTCCAAAATTCAAATTTCATCCTTTTACCCTCTATTCTTACGAGACCGCCTGATTTACCGTCTCACCTATTCTTGGAATTCGCGCGGATGATCCTTCCTTGAATAGATGAAATCGCGAAATTGGAATGTGGGCGCATAGAGTTTGGCCCACCTCCCCCGGAACGCTGGGATCGACCCTGGCAACCAGTGTGTGGCCAAGCGCAAGAAGGTAAAAGTAGGTTTCAGAACCCATTGGTTCGATAAGATCTAATCTACATGGAATAGAAAGGGTTTTCACCGAAGAATCTTTAACGTTAATCAAAATATGTTCGGGCCGAATTCCAAGAACCAAATTATTCCCATCGCTCCAGGGCGCAAAAACATCCCCTAATTGGATTTCCCAGGTGTGATTGGTTCCATTCTCTTTAGGTTTAAGTGAAAGCCCGTTTCCAAGCTTTTCAACCTTAAGGAAATTCATCGGGGGAGAGCCTATAAAGCCTGCAACAAATGTGTTAGTCGGATAATCGTATATTCTTCCGGGAGTATCAAGTTGTTGAATTATCCCGTTATGCAGGATTACAATTCGGTCCGCCATGGTCATTGCTTCAACCTGGTCGTGCGTAACATAAACAAAGGTTGTTTTCAATCTTTGGTGAAGTTTCTTAATTTCAGCCCGCATTTGTACGCGTAATTTTGCGTCAAGATTGGAAAGCGGTTCATCCATCAGAAAAACTTTGGGTTCTCTTACGATCGTTCGACCAAGCGCAACCCGTTGTCGTTGCCCGCCTGATAATTGTTTGGGAAGTTTGTCCAGATAACTTGAAAGCCCTAAAATACTTGCGGCGTCATTTACTCTTTTATCAATCTCGCTTTGCGGAAAATTGCGAAGTTTTAACCCAAAGGAAAGATTTTCTCGTACATTCATGTGCGGGTAAAGCGCATAGTTTTGAAAGACCATTGCAATATCACGATCTTTAGGAGGAACATCGTTTA
>JACPTH010000362.1 GCA_016192885.1 bacterium
AGCAATTGAAGTTGCTATTACCCAACTTTTGGCGTCAAGACTTTGCTTGCGTACATGTCCAAACTGCAAAATCATTGGAGCAAGGCAAAAAGAAAGGATGGTAAAGCCCACAAGAATTTCAAAAAGACTAAATGCGTATCTTTTCAAGGGAGTTTCTATATTTCTAAGCGTTCAAACATTAGTCCCCAGAGAAACTTGCAAAACTATAGCTTAATCTATTTTAATTCCTATGTAAATACTTCCACTTTTCCAAGTGCAATTCGCGCGAGGAGTCAGGGGATCGAAGTGAGCTGCCAGTGCGGCTCAGAGAGAAGATTACCTTTGACCGAGAATTCCTGAGAAAATGACGTAAGACTTGTAAATCCCTGACAATAAGGGGTAAAATGAAACTCAGGTTCAATGATTTTTTTGGAGAAGTAATGATGAGTGATATTCTTGACTGCGCGGGGCGTGAGTTTTCCCGGCGCAAGGGAAGAACCCTTTCAAATATTTTCGGGTATTTTTTAGCGGTCGGTTTAATGGTTGTTCTTGTTAACGTCCTTCTTTTCTCCAAATCCGTCACCGGAACCATTCTTTCCAAAACCGGGATTTATTTTGTTACATTCATGCCCTCTTGCAGGGAAGGGCTTTCGTTAACCCCCGCTCAACTTGACGGAATTTCCAAAGGGGTCGTTCCAATAGAATGCAAAGAGAAATGCAAAGAATGTACAGGTTGCCTAAAGAAGCCTATCGATTTTAGAAACGAAGCTTTTATTGCAAATACCGTTATTACACGACTTCTTCCACTAGATTTGGTCGATAAAATCATGAAACTTTCCACGGTAGAAGACGCCTCTCCTTATCTTCAGTTTCGTTTTAAAGATCCGACCGACGAACATTTATTTTCAGTCGGAGGTTACGATACGAAAAATGAATCGGCGGTTGGAGCAACCTGCTGCGCCCCGAGCGACGTATTAAGCGGGGCTTTTACTCAACCAGGCGACCGCGGAGTCGTTATGTTGGAAGAATCATACGCGCGTTCGAGAAGATTGATAGTCGGGAACACCGTTACGGTTGCGGGCGTGATTTTTCCCGTAATCGGAATCATCAATACCGGTGTAAGACCCGCAAAAGCCGATATTTACATGCCCATCGAAGATGCCGAAAATGTGATCAACCGACGTATCAGGGCCCCGTTGTTCCATGAAATCAATGCCATACTCGTGAAAACTAAAAGTTCGCTGGTTCAAGAACAAGCCATGGAATCGGTAAAACAGATCGTTCAAGGCGGCGTTATTTCAACTTACGCTTGTTATCAACCCGCCGCGAAGGTCCTTGGGATGAATGAAAATGCCGTGTGGATTTTGGCGGTTCTCATCGGAATAGGGGCGGTTCTTTTTTCATCAAGGTCTCAATTGGCTTCCATTATTGAAAGAAGAAACGACATCGGAATTCTTAAGGCAATCGGATGGGCCAATTCAAACATTGTTTTCCAAGTTCTAACCGAATCCCTGATTCAAGCTTGCGTAGGAGCGATTCTTGGGGGAATATTCGGAAACTTGCTGGTTTTTTTGGTGCCTGTAAAAACTTTTACGGGTATCGATGCGGAGCTTTCCCCCTCATTTTTGGTGACTTTCAGCGCTTGGATTCTTTCTCTTCTTGGCGGAATTATTGCCGGAATTTCACCAGCTTTTCGTGCCGCCAGACAAAAACCCGCTGACACCCTTCGAAGAGTTTAACAAGCTTTGACTGATAAATTTCGTAAATCCATTGAAATGGATGGAGTTTTTGATTGCGCTTTCCGCGAACTTTTTCGCAGAAAAAGTCGAACGGTTTCAAGTATTTTCGGGTATTTTCTGGCTACGGGCGTTTTGATCGTAATCGTTCACGTACTCCTATTTTCAAAAAGGGCCGAAAATGAGGTTCTCACCAGAACCGGAACCCATTTCGTCGCTTTTTCCCCTTCTTGTCGGGAAGGCTTATTTTTAAACTCCGAAGAAATTAAAGAGAGACTCGATGGCAAAGTTCCTCCAAGTTGCCAAGAGCAATTTAACGGATGCACCTCCTGCCGTAAGAAAGCCATAGACATGAAGAATGAAGCTTTTATCTCGGATACGGTTGTTACCAGGCTTCTTTCGAGAAATTGCGTCGAGCTTGTAAAAAGTAATCCCACAATAAAAGATGCGTCGCCATATTTGCTTTTTCGCTTCAAAGACCCTATGGACGGCCATTTCTTTTCATTGGGCGGCTTTGACCCAGCCAACACAACGTCTGTTTACACAACTGTCTGCTCCCCGAAACATGTAGTTTCAGGAGCATTTTTAAAACCGAGGCAATCTGGGTTTGCCCTTTTGGAGGAAGCATACGCGGTCCAAATAAACGCAAAGGTTTCGGATAATATCATTATTTCGGGCTTTCCATTCACCATCTCAGGTATTGTTCGACCCGGAAACAGGCCGGGGAAAGCCGACGTTTACGTTTCGCTCAAAGACGCTGAAATGGTAATAAACCCCAGAATTCGCGCGCCCTTGCTTCAAGAGGTGAACGTAATTCTTGTTGAAGCCGCAAGTTCTTCCAATGTTGCCGACGCTATTGCCGAGGTAAAAAAGTGCGTCCCGGGCGGATTGGTTACATCATTCTCATGTAGTAAGCCCGCTTCCGCGGCATTCGGAATAAACGAAAAATCTCTTTGGGCTCTCATTTTTTTCATCGCTTTGAGCGCGGTGGCTTTTTCCTTAAAAACCCAAATGACAAGCGTAATCGAACGGCGCCATGATATAGGTATTTTAAAAACTCTGGGATGGACAAATGAAATAGTGGTTTCCCAAATAATCCTAGAATCGCTAATCCAAGCCATTGCCGGCGGAACGTTAGGTTCAATTGGGGCAATCTCATTTATTTTTGTAGTTCCTTTGAAACAGCTGAGCGGGATAGATACGACTCTGGATCTATCATTCTCTCCGACCGTTTTTTCAATCGGTCTTTTCCTAACCATGGCAGGCGGAATCATCGCGGGAATTTTTCCCGCCCTCAGCGCGGCAAAGACCAACCCTGCTGACGCCTTGAGAATTTTGTGATATTAATTAAAAAATTGAAGGACTTAACATTATGACATCTTCAGAACCCCCCAATGAAAGTGCTTTCCATATTGAAGGGAAAAATCTGAAAAAATCTTTTTCCTTGCAACAACAGCAAATCACCGTGTTGGAAGACGTAAATTTCACCATTGAACGAGGAAAGGTGGTTTTAATCGGCGGCAGAAGCGGGGTTGGGAAATCGACATTGCTGGGGCTTATCGGCGGCTTAGATAGGCCCACTTCAGGAAGCATTTTGTTCGAAAACCAAAATTTCGAGAACCTA
>JACPTH010000363.1 GCA_016192885.1 bacterium
CCCTCATTTTCTTTTTCTTGCGCTTCCATTGGCCCGTAGATCGCCGCAAATGTTTGGTCAAAATCAAAACTTGTACAAATCGAAACCGAAATATCCATTTGAACTTTGCTCGCCAAAAACTCAATTGAGTCGGTATCGAGAGGATCGACCATGCAGACGCACAATTGATTCCCGGCTTTGTGAAGAGGAATCAAACGATGCTCAAGGGAAAATTCGGGAGTAACTAACTTTACGACTGAAAGGTCTACGATTCCAGGATTTAGGTGAACGAATGAAATATTAAGTTGATTTCCGAGCGCCCAAATTATATCGTCTTCGGTTACAAGTCCCAGTTCGAGGAGAGCTTGCCCAACTCGCAAACCCTTTTCTTTTTGATAGGAAAGAGCTTGCTTTAGTTGGTCAAGAGTAATGAGGTTGCAATCGATAAGAATATCCCCAAGCCGCTTTTTCTCAATTTGCATGAGGATATAGTATCACGGACATAGAATAATTGGGAGAAGGTTTTGAAAAAAAATAAAAAAGTTGTTTTTCATTTTTTAGCATATTAAGCTATCTCGTCGTATCTTTTTTTTAACGCCTGAATATCTTGCCACATTTGCCAATTTGGGCTTCCAGGTTGCCTGGAATTGTTTCTTACCAAATAAGAAGGGTGGTAAAGAGGCATACATGGAATTCCAAAAAGGGAATCAAACCATTGCCCATGGATCTTTGTAATCCCGGGCGAATCAGGCCCAATAACAAATTTTAAAGCGGTGTTGCCAAGAAGGGCTATTACCTTAGGCTTTATCACCGCAATTTGACGAGAAAGAAAAGGCGTGCAAGCTTTCATTTCCTCAAAAGAAGGGGTTCGATTCTCCGGAGGCCGGCTTTTAAGAATATTTGTAATATAAACTTCTTCTCTTTTGAAGCCAGCTGAAATCAGGATTTTATCTAGGTGCTTTCCGGCACGCCCAACAAACGGCCTACCCGTAGAATCCTCTTCGGCCCCCGGGGCTTCTCCTATAAACATAAGCTTCGCATGGGGGTTTCCCTCTCCAAAAACAAGATTAGTTCTTGTCTCGTAAAGTTCACATGCCGTACAAACTAACGCATCGCTCTTTATTTTTTCAAGTGAATCGGCGGAATCGCATGTTTCAGCGGGAGCAAACCTTTCTTCTACAGGCATGCACGACGATTGCTCTCGAACGGTTTCAGCTTCAAACAGGACATCATTAATTTCATGTGCCCCCAACTTCCCCGGAATCGTTAAGACCGAAAAAAGATCGACGATTAAATCGGAGTCGTCTCCACGTTTATCCCTGGAACCTTTTTTACTCATTTTCATCTTCATCATTTGGAGAATTCGCGGGTTCATTTCCATTCGAAAAATTTCCCTCTTCTCTTTTTAGCCGTTCAACTTTCTCTCGGAGCTTAATTAACGCGCCGGGATTTTTTCCAACTTTCGTTTCGGCTTTTCCAAATAGCTCGTCCGCTTTATTTATCGCCCCCGTTCGAAGGTAAAGTCGGCCTAAGAAAATCAATTCTTTGTTACTTTGAGTGAGGGAATATCTATCCGAAGCCCCTGAAGCCAATTCCATCAACGCCAGAGCTTCCTTTGGTTTCCCGCGGGAAAGCGAGATTTTTGCGTCCTCAAACATTTGGGTTTTGATCTCCTCAAGTTTCTCTTGGTACGCTTTCTTTTGTTCGGGGTTCTTTTCAACCATGGCAAACCCTTTATCAAAAGCCCCTACCGCTTTTTCACGATCTTGGCATTCAAGGAAAAGACGCCCAAACATTAACCATTGCTGCGCTGAAAATGGGAAGGAGCGGTTAATAGCTTTTTCCAAGTTCTTTTCGCATGTCTCCTTGGCTTCCCTGAATTTTTCTTGCGCTTCGTTAAATTTCCCGTTAGATTTTAGATTTTTCGCATCGTTCCATAACTTCTTCGCCTGTTCAAGGCCTTTTCTAATCTGATGATTTTGATGTATGTTTCTCCCAACCAAAATAGCACCAAGTAAAATGACCGCTAAAACCCACTTCCAGCTTTTTCTGAAAATTCTTAAGACCTTTTCTTTGAAATCTTTATTCGAGCTAGGTTGAACTTCGGTCTTTTTCTGTTTTGGGGTTTGCGCGGAGCCCTGAAGGGTGCCATCTCGCATCACTTTATAGACCCTTATTTCACGTGTGGCATTTTTAAACATCTGGGGGCCTAAATCAACCGCGCCGACGTCGTTTCGATTCATCGCCAAAAAAGTACTTTCGGATATATACACTTCATTCGGTTCGGTAAAACCCTCAATTCTCGCGGCGATGTTAACCGTATCGCCAAACATATCTCCATTTTCGTCGATAGAAACTTCTCCGGTATTTATGCCGATTCTAAAGCGAACAAAATTATCGGGATTCAATACATTGGCGTTCCGGCCTTCAAGTTTTCGTTGCATTTCCAAACCGCACTGAATCGCGTTGGTTGTTGACTCAAAAGTGGCCATAAACCCGTCACCCATGGTTTTTACAAGATGGCCGGACCATTTTTCCAAGTTTTGCAAAACAAAAGAGTTGATTTCTTTAATAAAAGTGGCAGTTTCATCGGTGGTTTGGCCGGCCGTTCGACGGGTAAAACCTTGAACGTCAACAAACATTACTGTTAGGAGCCTATTTTGCAAAGCGAGATCTCCTTTGTTTCTTGTTCGTTAGTTTTTCATGCTATGAATGGGGCTAGGGATTCTCCCGCCACGCCGGACAAATTTATTGGGCGAAGGCGCTAAGACATCCATGATTGGTCCTTTCCCGAGAAGGCCCCCAAAATCAACCGTTTCACCGGCCTTTTTACCAGGTACCGGAATCAAACGGCAGGCGGTGGTCTTATGGTTAATCATACCGATTGCCATTTCATCGGCAATTATCCCCGCCAGAACATCGACGCTTGTGTCTCCTGGAATGGGTACCATGTCTAGCCCAACCGAACATAC
>JACPTH010000364.1:0-2341 GCA_016192885.1 bacterium
AGTAGTAAACCCCGCGAGAAAAATAACTATACCCAAGTTTCCTCGCCATCTCCTTGATTCGGTCTTCAGCTTGAGAAAGATGCGGATTAAGAATAAGACAAATTCGATATTGGAAAACGGCGTTTTCATGCTGTTCCAGCGCTTCATAGGCTTCAGCCATGCTATATTGAGCTTTTACCGAATTAGGAGTAATTTCAATGACTCGCCGAAAAAAGTTTAAAGCTTCCTGGGGATTCTTTGTTTTCAAATGAATAAGACCTATTGCGTAAAGGATTTCAGGGTCTCGAGGAGAAAGTAGAAGGGCCCGCTCATAATTCGACAAAGATTCGGAAAACTGGTTTATTCGGTAATATAGGAACCCTAGAAGGGAGTAAATTTTCATATTTCCAGGGTCGGATTTTAAGGCCTTCTCAAACTCCGGTATGGCAAGCCTGATTTCGCCTTTTTTTAAGAGATCTTCGCCTTTCTTCAATGAAACATTTGTCCCTACTTCCTCAATTCGCTCTTTTAAAGCCTCTTCTTGCCCTTGGATTTTTAATTGAGCGGAAACATCGTGTCTAATAATGTTCTCAATCTCCGAAAGTTCGCGTCGGGCCGAGGAAAAGTTTGGTTGAAGGGTTAATGCAATTTTTAACTCACCGACTGCTTCCTTTAAAAAACCTTGAATGCGGTAAACCCGGGCGAGGTTGTATCTGGCGTCAGGGTTCCTAGGGTCTAGCTCTGCGGCTGCCTTAAATTCTTGAAAAGCTTCAAGAAATCGTTTCTTGTAAAAGTGGTTTAATCCGACGTCGATGTGGAGTTTTGCCGAGCCTCCCCAGGATGGAATTCCTGAGAAAAGAAAGAAGCCCAAGAGAAAACCTATCGCTATTCTTTTCATGAGGTACCTCTTTAAAAAAAATTAGGAATTAGTAATTTAGAATTAGGAATTTCGATTCTAGGATTTGCGAAAAACATTGCTACATTTTTTTGGGGGAAACTAACAAAATTCACCCCGCCATAGAATAATAATCGACATGAATTTTTGTTTTGAACCATTATATTTGGGGATTCTTTCAATTCAATTCTCGCATAGGAGATTCGTAGTTCACAATTCGAAATTTAAATCGTTTAGCCGATGAAAGGAAAAGAATTTTAATTTCCGCTTTAACCAGTTGTTTTTCTTTCTTCGATTTTTGGAGGTTTCAATGCTTAAACGTTTTCTTTTAATTATTACCACTTTGATTATCTGCTCTTCGTTTAATTCTTCAGGATTCGTTTTAGCGCAGATGACCAATCAAGCCCAGAAAGCCTATTTAGCTTCATTCGAAATGGCTGAGAATGCGGTAAAGGCGAAGAACCTCCTAGATGCAATAAATTATTATCAAGCTGCATTAGCCGCCCAACCTAGGCAAATAAGGGCAAGATTCCGGCTAGGGCAAATTCTAATGTCAATGGGGCGCCATCAGGACGCCATTTGGCATTTCCAAACTATCTTGCAAGATTACCCGCAAAACATATCTACTCGCGTATCTCTGGGAGAATGTTTCCACGCTCTCGGGAAGGCGAAGGAAGCTTTTGAGCAGATCGATTGGATTTTGAAAGTACAACCGGACCATGATGGAGCTCGAAAAATGATGAGCATATTAAAAAGCGACTCCGGATTTGAAAACAAAGTTTCACCAGATAACTTTATACCGATCCAAAGAAATGCTTCACCTCGGAAGATAACACCGCCGAATGTAACCGTTCCTCCCTCCGCCGCGTTGGTCAAAGGTTGGCAAGTTAAGGACTTTTTAAGCGCAGGTAAGGACTCATATGGAGTATCCGTGGAGTATGCCAAGTTGTGTATTGAAAAAGATGACCTTGAAAAGGGATTAAAGGCGCTGGATAAGGCGGAAGGAATTGCCGTGGAAACGAGGAACACAAAACGCTTCTTGGAAGTCCAGGTCTTTAAAACTTTAATTACTTTGTACAAAGCGGATATACGTAATTTCGGAACTCAATTGATAAAGGTAAAACCTTTCTTATCCAACGAAACCTACATTTCATTTTTGGATGTTTATAACAAAGCTCAAGCCGCAACTTCCTCAATCGACATTTCAAGATTAATAGGCGGCGTGGCTTTAGGCGCAGAACATTATTCGGTCGCGGCAAGGATTCTTTCCGAGGTGGTCCAAAAGGTTCCTTCGGATCAATTTGCGGTTAGGCTTCTTGCCCAAGCTTACCTTGAGAATAGGAACTTTACCGCGGCGGAATCGGCATTTCACAGACTGGTAAAACTAATACCTAACGAGTCAGAACCGTATTTTAACCTCGCAAGATTTTACCTTACGGTAAATTTTAACCTGCCGGAAGCAAGACG
>JACPTH010000364.1:2414-3736 GCA_016192885.1 bacterium
ACCCTAACGATAAAAGAGTGTTTCTTTTAATGGCTCTCCTCGACTACGCGGAAGGAAATGTGAAAACCGGGATTTCTCAAATAAAGCAACTTCTACCTAGGGTGGCGGATCCTGCCCTGGCCGCAATTGCAAGGAAAGTAATGAGCGAAGGGGAAACTTTAGGCGGGGATCAAACTCAGTTGCAGGCTCACTTTGCAAAGTTGCTTGCGCTTCCCGGTAGCGCAATTGCTGCTGATAGCGGAATGAGGAAACTAGGCGATGAGTATTTGAAACGCGGTTCTTTCCTGCTTGCGATGAAATGCTTTTATGAATCGAGAGATTTGGTTGAAATTGGAAGAACATATTTGGCCCTCGCGTCACATCTTTTCTCAATTGGAGACGAAAAAGGCGCGGCAATTTCCGCGGGGTTTGGAAAGAACGCTTTGGTTGCAGCCCTAAGAAATGACCCGACTTCCTCAAAAGCGCATCTCTATCTTGCGCTCTATTATTTCGAGAGAAACGAGATTCCTAACTCGAAGCAACATATAGAAGCGGGATTGGGTTGCCCGGCAACATATGAAACGAAGCGGCGCCTTTTAGCGCTAAGAAATCAAAGCTAGTTGAAAACCTTATGTATTGAGTGTAACCGGTCAGAGGGGAAGAATTCAGAGTTCAGTAGTCAGAATGATTTGAGAGTGGTTAGGTTTTTAATGTAATCCAAGGCAATTGTGTGGTAAAGTCTTTCAAGAGTCATTATTAAGAGATTTAGTGGCCGCAGACTCCTACCCACTGGTAATCCTTGAAAACCTTTAAGGTTCACTTATCCATTTGGAGATTTGAATAATGCATTGCCCAAAGTGCGCCATAGATATAAATGACGATGCGCCCCAATGCCCAAAATGCGGGTTTTCGATCGAGGAGCTTGACCCTGTTTTTGGAACTCCCCCCGAACGTTCCGGAATGATTGTTGACGAACCCGGAGTTTTGAACCCCGACGGAACTGAAAAACTTCTTAGTCGATTAAAGGAGTTTAGTCAAAAAACGGGTTTCGACTTTCTTCTTGTCATCAAACAGAGCACCGCGCCTAGGCTCCCAAGCGAATACGTTTTTTGGCTTTTTAACCGATGGAAGGTCGGCGGGGAATCGCATTCAGGGATGTTGATGTTGCTTGCCATGAATGAACGAAGAATTGAAGTTGAAGTCGGGTTTAGCCTTGAGCCCTTTGTTACTGACGAAGCCGCAACCAATATTCTTCAATTTCATGCCGTTCCGTTTTTGAAAAAAGGCGATTTTAATAACGGTCTCTTTCATGGGGTAGATATTCTTTCCCGAATTGTCGAAGA
>JACPTH010000365.1 GCA_016192885.1 bacterium
AAGTTAAAGCTTCATTTATTCTTTCAAAAAAAACTTGGTCAAACATACTTCCAACAGGGGAAACTAAAGTCAAGATTTCCGGAATTGCGTTAAGATTTTGTTCGCGGAAATAAATCTCCAACAATGCTTTTTTTAAGGAAAGGCTCTGTGAATGTGGAATTAACTCTTTGATTTTCTCCTTCAGGTTAAAGACGCTTCCTTTTTCCGGCAATTTAATCAGTTTTTCGAGGATTTCAGGCATGTAAGGGTCATTCTGAAGAGCCACAAGATATTCATCAACCGCTTCTTTTTTCCTATTCAACGTTTCCAAAACGCTTGCTCTTTCCTGGGCAAAAATAATTGGAGAACCTAAAGCGGTCCGGGCTTCGGAAAAAACCAATAAGGCCTCTTCATATAAGTTGTGTTCAATTAACACTCCCGAAAACAACTGGTAAAATTCTTGATTAGGGTAGGGCTGTCCGGAAAGAGTTTTTCTCCAGGTGGAAATAGCTTCATCTTTCTTTCCAAGCAAAAAAAGGCAGTGGCCGAGGGCTTTCTCATTATTCCAATCATTTGGAATTATTCTTTCGATTCGCCGAAAGGATTCCAATGCTTTTTCGGGACGGTTTCTGGACAATTCAAGTCTTGACAATTTTTGTAGTAAAAGGAGACTAGTTGCAGTTTCAGGGGCTTTCTCTAAAATTGTGACGGCTTTTTCAGGTTCTTTTAAAGCAATGTAACAATCTGATGTGAAATCTAAATAATCTATTGTTTTGTAACGGGCGCTTCTTGATTCAATTGCGGAAAGAAGTGTTTCTAACTGACCTGATTTAGCGGATAATCTTAACAAATCATCAAAAACATCTCGCCTTGCTGTCCGTTCTAAGAGAGATTCTAATAAGACTTTTGCTTCGTCAGCTCTGCCGCATTGCAGGTAAAATGACGCTAATTTTCGCCCCAATTCAGGATTCCCTTGGCTTTCCTTCCACCATTTTTCAAGTAGATCGACTCCCTGGCGAAAACGTTGAAGCTCCAAAAGAAGGGTGATAAGCATTTCCCTAGCTTCTTTGCATTGAGGGTTTGAAATTTCGGTTAGCGGGGTAAGTACCTCGATCGCCTTGTCATACTCACGATTATCAATCATAACTCGGCCTAAATCGATTTTTGCGCGGTTGCTTAGAGAGTGGCTAGGATAAAGTTTGATAAGTCTCTCCAAGCGTTCTTTCGCCGGCTTTAGATGCCGAAACCCATATTCATTAATTGCTTCCTGATACAAAATAACCGCGGGGTCATTTTGGGAATTTGCTTGAAAAGAATGAAAAATCATTAAAAAAAAGAAAATCGCCAACTTCGGCGAAAAAAAACGATGATGTTTTCGATAACCCTGCATTATTGGAGCTCTTTCCTTAGGTTGACTTTTGAAAAACAAAAGAATTATTAACCTTTTGTTGATAAAGATTCAACAAATTTTGAGAAAAGTTTCTTTGCTGCTTCGTCGCGCGAAACTAATTCCTCAGGATGCCATTGTACTCCGATGAAAAGGAAATCATCCAAGCCTTCAATTGCTTCAATTAACCCATCGTTAGTATGTCCCACTGCTTTAAAATTCTCCGGAACCACTTTAATTGATTGATGATGAAAAGAATTGGTAAAAATAGACTCTGAACCCATCCAGATATTTAGGTGCGACCCGTTAGTAAGCCTAACTTTGTGGGTGGTTGCCCACCTTGGGGCACTTTGGAAATGCTGGATCGGGTCAAGATGGCTGACATCTTGGTGGACCGCGCCTCCTAGGGCAATCGCCATTACTTGCGCCCCACGGCATATACCAAGAGTCGGGATTCTTCGACGGTAGGCGAGTCTTGTAATTGCGAGTTCAAACTCGTCACGATATGGATTTACGATCCCTAAATATGGGTTGGGATCCTCGTTTTGGAATTTCGGATGGACATCTTCTCCCCCAGGTAACAAAAGGCCAGATACCAAATCTAGATATCGCTCAATTTTTTCCTCATTTTCAATTGGAGGAAGTAAAATTGCTTGGGCGCCTGCATTTTGGATTGCATTGTAATACTTTCTGGTGATATAGGTTCTAAAATAAAGGTGTTCATCACGAACTGCCGCCTCTGAAAAAGTAATACCGACTGTAGGGGTGGGTGTCATTTAAATAGAGCCTGCACTTTTAAAAAATGAGTAACAAGGAATTCCTGCAAGACGAAAAGATTGTAGCACAAATTTGCCGCGAAAAACTATCTGAAAATAGGTAAGCCGTCAGCTACCAGCGCAGCTCCAATTTAAAATCAAACTTTCAGAAACCTTCAACATTTCAAGTTTCTTTGCAATCTAAAACCGCATTTCTAGGCGCTTTTAGCTAACAGCTGATAGCTGAACGCTTACGAAAATATCAGCAGTTATCCGCCAAGGAAATCCCTCAATCAAAACCTCGCTGACAGCTTAAATCGATCCAGTACGGGCACGACATTTTGGGCCCATCCCACGCACAAAGCTCTTCACGCCGAACTCTTCACGCCGAGCGCCCGGGTAAATTCAATTTTAAAACAACGCTATTTTTTCGCTTCGCCTCTCAAGGCTTGCATCCTTTGAGACAACTGGAAACCAAAGGATTTATGATTTTGCCAATTTCTGAGTGATGTAGGCGACATGCTTACCTTGAAACCTCGCAATTGCAAGCTCATTTTCGGTGGGTCTTCGCATCCCGTCTACTCCGGCCATAGTTGAGGCTCCGTAAGGAGATCCGCCGCTTACTTCCAGCATATTTAAAAGTTTTGCCTCTGAGTAAGGAACGCCAACTATGACCATCCCATGATGCAAAAGAGTACTATGGAAGCTTGTTATTGTCGTCTCTTGCCCCCCGTGTTGGGTCCCGGTACATGTAAAAACGCTTCCCACTTTACCTATTAGAGCGCCCTTTAACCAGAGGCTTGTCGTTTGGTCAAGAAAATTCCGCATTTGGGAACACATGTTTCCAAACCGTGTTGGGGTACCAAAAACAATCCCATCCGCTTCGGCAAGGTATTCAATTTGAGCAATTGGAATATGAGAAAAAGTTGCCCTTGCCTGTTTAGAACCGCTTTTTTCAAGGACCGAATCAGAAAGTAACTCTGGAACTTGAAATAGCTTTACGTTCGCTCCTGAAATCTCTCTCGCGCCGTCAGCGATCGCTTCGGCCAACCGGTATGTGTGGCCATACATACTGTAAAAAATTATTTGAATATTCACGTTTTTCCTCCCCACAGAAATTTTTCTCCTTTTTCGTTAAGTCTAAAGTAGCCAGACAAGAAAGAAAAGTCAAGATCTAGATTCTTCCGCGACTCTTTCATTATCATTACGGAAAAACCCGAAAAAATACGGAAATGAAACGTAAAAGTAACTTGAAATGTTTGACAGATTATGGTTCTTATGCTAAGATAAATTCCCATTCCCCTTTTGGGCTTTAGTTTTTTTTAAAAAAAACCGCGAAATCTTGTTAAGGAAGGTGTTTAGGTGCCTACGATTAATCAGTTGATTCGGAAAGCAAGACATGTTGTACGTTACAAATCGTCTTCCCCAGCTCTTCAAGAATGCCCCCAGCGAAGAGGTGTTTGTACTGTCGTGAGAACAACAACCCCGAAGAAGCCAAACTCTGCGCTGCGGAAAATCGCTCGTGTTCGCTTAACCAACAAAGCCGAAGTTACCGCTTATATTCCGGGAATCGGTCATAATCTTCAAGAGCATTCCGTGGTAATGATTCGAGGCGGAAGGGTTAAAGATCTTCCAGGGGTTAGATACCATGTTATTCGAGGCGCCTTAGATTGCGCGGGAGTGGCCAACAGAAAGCAAGGTCGCTCCAAATACGGCGCAAAACGCCCCAAGAAATAAGGAGGAAACTTTCCGATGCCACGACGAGGCCATATCTCCCGAAAAGAACTTTTATCCGATCCCGTGTACAATTCTAAATTGATAACACGGTTTGTCAATAATCTGATGACCGGTGGAAAGAAAAATACCGCAAGTAGAATATTTTACTCCGCAATTGAACGAGTTTCCAAGAAACAAAATGGTGAAAATCCATTAGAAGTTTTTAAGAAAGCTATTGATGCCGCGAAACCAATTGTAGAGGTAAAAAGCCGCAGAATAGGTGGCGCAAACTATCAGGTTCCAATAGAAGTAAAACCCGAACGCGGTGTAGCCCTAGCAATCAGGTGGATAATTACTTACGCTAGAGCCAGGAAAGAAAAAACAATGGCTGATCGCCTTTCCGGAGAAATCTCTGATATTTTGAAAAATGAAGGTGCTACCATGAAAAAACGTGATGAGACCCACCGAATGGCCGAGGCAAATAAAGCCTTCGCGCATTACCGCTTATAAATGAGAAAAAAATAAAGGGCTTTTATGTATCCGCAAAACCAACAACTTCAAAAAGTTAGAAATATTGGCATTATTGCCCATATCGATGCCGGAAAAACTACAACCACCGAGCGGATACTTTTTTACACGGGGAAAAGTTATAAAATGGGAGAGGTTGACGAAGGAACGGCCGTAATGGATTGGATGCTCCAAGAGCAGGAGCGCGGAATTACGATTACCTCTGCCGCAACCAAATGCCAATGGAAAGGTTGTGACATCAATATTATAGACACACCCGGGCACGTGGATTTCACTGCGGAGGTTGAGCGCTCTCTCAGAGTTCTCGATGGCGGAGTTGTGATTTTTTGCGCCGTAGCCGGTGTTCAACCCCAATCTGAAACCGTTTGGCGACAAGCGAATAAGTATAAGGTTCCGCGAATTGCATTTATCAATAAAATGGATAGGGTGGGGGCTAATTTCAATCGAGCTGTTAGTCAAATAAAAGAGCGATTAGGCGCCAGACCAGTTCCGATTGCCATACCTATTGGCTCCGAAGACTCTTTTGTGGGCCATATCGATCTAATTGAAATGAGGGCGCGCATTTGGAATTCTCAAGGGGAAAATGGCA
>JACPTH010000017.1 GCA_016192885.1 bacterium
ATCGGGAGCTTTTTGTCCTACTTGAATTCCACACATAAAAATTCTCCTTTAATTTATTTAAATTTTTTTTTTTGGAAAAAACGCTCAACGCAAGCCAATCCCATTTTTGGGATTTTGTATGGGAACAGAAAAACATCCTCTCTTTTAAATTATCTCTGAAAAACCATCCTAGCAGAATTCGATTTCAGAAGTCAAGGGAAAATATTACACTACAGGGTCATTTAATTCTCCGAAAACCAGATTTCTCATTGCATTCGAAATGACAGATTGGGGCTCAAAATCAGCAAAGCCGACATGTCATTTCGACCAGAGGGAGAAATCTCATAAAACCTTTCTGGAAAGGCAAAACCAAGGTATTCTTTGGAAGAATTAAATGACCCTGATTACACTAATTCATTACTTGCGGAACGACTCAGGATGGTAGTATAAGTAGATGGATTTTGCTTTTTACTTTCAAAAGAAAGTTGAGCGTATCAATATTTTTGGAATTTTCAAGAATTTATGGGTTTAGACTCCGGTTAATTATTCTATGAAGCATGCTAATTTAGAAGAAACAATAAAAAACATGCTGGTGTATTTAAAAGGGCAGATGCCCTTGATAAATGCAAAGCGAACCCGCGATGAGGCGGTTTTTCAAATCCAACAAGCTTTAAACAATTTGCGATCGTTCGCAACCGAAATTGAGCTTGCTGCCGCTTCTGAACCGCAGAGCCCATCCGACTCAAAAAACCTATCTCATGAACTTGAAATTTTGCAGCACGCCAATCAGAGAATGGAAGGTGCTTTGTTTCAGGAGATGGATAAGGCTCAGAATTTTTCTACCGAATTGGAATCCTGCAAGCAACTTTTACAAGAGCGAGACGGAATAATAGAAGAGAAGAAAAACCAGATTCTTGAATTGAATTCCCGTTTAGGCAAGCAATCCGCCATTGAACCTCAAAGCGATCCCGCCAGGGACGCTCAAATTGAAGAACAAAAACATGAGATATTTGCGCTTCGTGAGCTCCTGCACGAGCATGGAGAAAAAGACGCTCAGATTGAGGAAAAAACTAGGGAGATTGAAGAACGAAAAAACGAAACGAATGACCAGAAACGGCTAATTGAAGAGAAGAAAAGGGAAAATTTGGCTTTAAAAACCGCTTTGGAAAAGCTAGAAACCCAACTTCAATCCGCGATAAAAACTTCAACCATTACCTCCGCTCAAGCAATCAAGCAAGAGAAAGAAGAAAAGGCCCTTGAAGCGGAAATTAACCGTCTTACCGCGGAATTAAAGAATTCCGAAGAAATTATCTGTCAACTTAAGGATTCGCTCGGTTCCCTAGAACCTCTTCGTCATTCAGTCGAAGAAGCCCTTCAAACAACCAAGAAAGAACTAGATGATGCTAACGCGGAATGGTCTAGAAAGTGCGGGCAACTTACCACTACGGTTTCCCGTCAACAAGAAGACCTTAATGAAAGCTATGGAAAAATAAGACTTTTAAAAGAGACGATTGATAATATCAATAAAGAAAAGGTCGCGGTTACCGAAGTCGAAACTTTGAAAAACACCCAAGCTTCCATGGAAAACAAGGTTGCTTTTTTGGAGAAAAACCTCGTGGAAAGCAATAAAGCTCTACTTGAAGCCAGGCAGAGAGGGGAAGCAAACCGCAAGGTGATTGAAACGCTTCGGAGCGAGAAAAGTTCCTTGGAACGCAGAATCCTAGATTTTGAAGCAGCCATTCAACGCACTTCGATGCGAATAAAAAGCATGGAATCAGAATCAAAAACTCAACCAACCCATCCGCCTGTTTCTCTCCCGGAAAATTGCGTATTTTTCTTCGAATTTTTCTCAACGGTTTTATCCCGATTGTCTGACAGTTCGCTTTATAAAGATATTTGCTTGAAAGCCGAAGAGGGTCTTAAGCTTTTGGGAAAGCATTACGCTTTAGAAATGATTCCGACGCTAGGTCACCCAATTTCCGAGCAATTCCACAAGGTTGTTAAAACCTTTTTTTCCAATATTTTAGACGATGGAACGATTATTTACGAGGTCAACAAGGGGTTTCACATTAAGGGTCATTTTACCCAAAGAGCATTTGTGTGGATCGCTAAATCTTGCTTCAAATGCGGATCATGCAATACCGCCGCACGCCCGCAAGATAACTTTTGCCAAAAATGCGGGCTAGAATTAACCGCCCCCGATGGAACCCCCCGACAAAAGATTCCGACAATGCCTGCAAATTCCGACCTGTTTCTGCCGCTCGTCGATGCATTAATTAGACAAGGGAACCTGCAAAAAGCGGAGGATCTCATTGCCTTTATTTGCAAGGAACATCCCGACCACAACTTGTGTCAGGAACGAATAAAAACGGTAGCCAATTTAAAAATTGCGTTGAAAACCGGCTAATACGGAGAAAGAGTCATGAATAACCAAAATAATGAATATTTTGTTTGCCCAAATTGCGGAAAAGCTGTCCAACCTGGTTTAGAAAAATGCGAAAATTGCGCAATCGATGTCGCCTCTTTAAAAAAGAAAAAACCCGAAGTAACGGAAAGCGCGAATCAAGATTCTCCTGAGGAAAACGCCATTCCCACTGGGTCACATTTCAAGAATTAAAGACCCAGTTTGAGGCTTTGGAGAAACAAAACCCTTGGAACGGTTTGTTTCTTGCTTTAGTATGGGTCTTTCTTTTGGTATCTTTTTTTCTAAATTGAAAGAGTCTTAACGTTCGTCCAGGAACCAAGCGTTTAATTCGGACCCGATGTTTTTTACGCTGAAAGTGGCGATTCCGCCGGGAGAAGTTCGGTTAAAGAAAAGGCACCCATCGGGCCTTAAGTTTGCCTGTACAATTCCAACAGGAGGAACCGGGGAAACAAGTATTCCCGGTAAAGTAACGCCCGCATAGGTTCCTTTTAAATCTAAACCCTTAATTCCATAGTCGTTTGATATCATTGAATTATATCTGTTTAGCATCAAACTGACCGAGAACCTTCCAAAGGTTCGAAAGAACGGCTCTTTAATCACTCCTTCTACATTTGTTTTCCCGGAATTGGACGATGCCACCAAAGCGCGGGTAATTTCTCGCGAGGTTGTTCCGAAGCGATTGGGTTCAGATAAAAATTTAACGAATAGGTAAGAAAAACCATAATTTTCAAGCCCCGACCATTTTGTAAGCGAAAGATTTGGAAGAGAAATTTCCATCAATCTTAATATTTCCGCGGTGTTTGAATCACCCTCTTTGATTCCATAACTGCACACTTCTTCCGCATATTTTGAAAGGCCCTCATTCAGCCAAGTCTCTTCAAACAATCCAGGCGATTTAATTCTCTTTTGCCAAAAATTAACCATATGTTGGAACTCATGCGCAATCGTCCCATAACGAGTAATATCGTTTTGAATTGAGTAACGTACATACATGATTTTCCTGCCGTTGCTTTCACGGAGTTGAAAATCCGAGGGAGAATTTGACGCATCGCCATCCGGGCCGGTTTCAGGCTCGTTTCCGAACCGATCGCGAATTGTCGGGCGAATCCCTTCTTCGAATCGTTTGCGAATTTGAGCGATCAGGTCATAATCAGGATTTGTTATTGCCGAATCAACGTAAACATATGATTGATCGGTTGCGGCAATGCATCGAGCCTGAATCCTATTATTCGGGTAGGGAGTCGTTGTAGCGACTTTCTCGTATGAGGAAATGTAAAACGTTGCTGTCGCTCCCAATTGCTGAACGGCCGGCAGAATGTTCTTGCGCGGATAAAATGCATCTAACCCTACTTTATTTTGAATAATACGACGTTCAAACTCTCTAAAAACCGCTTCCGGTGAGGTTTTATAATTTTCCATCCAATCGGGGGAAGAAATCGAGGAACCGTTGGCGCTAACATCCGCGCTTGATGTGGCTTTTACCGCTGTTAAAACCGCGAAAATGCTTTTCCCGATTGTCAGGCCTGGGACTTGGATTCTTATGTCATTTCCGGGAACTCCCAAAATTGAGAAGCCCCCCGATCGATATCCGGTCGGAATCGGAATATCCGGAACCACGGAAAACCAGGAGAACTTTCCTTGCGGAAGGATGTTTCCCGCCAAGTCGCGAAGGGTATTTGTCGCGAGGCTAAAACCTTGAA
>JACPTH010000366.1 GCA_016192885.1 bacterium
ATTGTCAAGAATGTGAAAACCAAGTGGTGGTCATCTCGATTAAAGGTGAGATTACCTTTGAGAACGCTGATGTCTTGCGCGAAAAGATTAATGAATTGTGCGATTTGAAGAAAAATAAAATCGTAATTGATCTTGCAAATCTTAAATACATGAGCTCCGCTGGAATGGGTACGCTTGTACATGGTTTAAAAAGAACCCATCAAGAAAATGGAGATTTGAAACTTGTTAATTTAAGCGCAAAAATGCGCCGCGTATTTCTTATCACTCAATTTACTCACCATTTCTCGGTGTTTCAGTCTCTTGATGAGGCTATTAAAAGCTTCTAAGTTCCTTTTAAGAGGCGTATTATTTCTATTTCCGAGCTGATTGAAGCGGTAAAACTCTATAACCCTGACGGCAATTTCGAGCGAATTGAGAAAGCCTTTCGATTTGCCGAACTTCATCACAAAGACCAATTCAGGGCTTCCGGAGAATCCTATTTTATCCATCCTGAAGCGGTTGCTATGATCGTTGCGACGGAATTGAAACTCGACATTACATCCGTTTGCGCCGCATTGCTTCACGATGTTGTCGAGGACACCAGCGTCACCCTTCAAGATATTGAAAGCTCTTTCGGCGCCACCGTATCAAAATTGGTCGAAGGAGTGACCAAATTAAACAAGATCTTTTTTAGCTCCGCTAAAGCGGCGCAGGCGGTCAATTTTCGGAAAATGCTGTTTGCCATGATCAACGATGTAAGAGTAATTTTGATCAAGTTGGCTGACCGCCTCCACAACCTTCGAACCCTTCAATTTCTCCCTCCGGTAAAGCAGAAAATGGTTGCCAAGGAAACAATGGACATTTACGCTCCATTGGCCCATCGGCTTGGAATCAACAAGATAAAAACCCAGCTTGAAGACTTATCCTTTAAATTTTTACAACCCGAGAACTATAAAGAAATTTCCGACTTTCTGTCCAGCAAAGGGTTTGAAGGCGAAGCAAAACTCGAAGAAGCCATGGACCAAGTTCGGAAGCATATTAAGGAAGTTCATATTGACGCAAAGATATCCGGACGTCCAAAACAAATTTTTTCGATTTGGGGAAAAATGCAGAAACACAATATTCAACTTGAAGGTTTATACGACATCCTTGGAATCCGCATTCTAACTAAATCGGTTAAAGATTGTTACGGCGCGTTGGGGATAGTTCATAAATTTTGGAAACCGATTCCGGGCAGATTCAAGGATTACATCGCCGTTCCAAAATCCAACTTGTACCAATCTCTTCACACCACAGTCATTTTTGACGGAAAACCTCTCGAAGTTCAAATTCGCACCGAAGAGATGCACTCTATCGCCGAAGAAGGAATCGCAGCGCACTGGGATTACAAATCGGAGTCAAACAAAGAAGGAACTCCGGATTTTAAATCGAAACTTTCCTGGCTAAGGAATCTCATAGATTGGTATAAAGACGTTAAAGACGATTCCGAGTTCATGGAAACCGTAAAAGTCGAACTATTCCAGTACAACGTCTATGTTTTTACTCCCAAAGGTGATGTAATAGAGCTCCCTCAAGGAAGCACCCCGGTCGATTTCGCTTATTCCATACATACCGATGTGGGGCATCGATGTGCCGGGTGCAAGGTCAACGGTCACATAGTTCCCTTAGAATATACCCTCCAAAATGGCGACATTGTTTCTGTTATTACTAGCAAAACCCAGAAAGGCCCAAGCCGCGACTGGTTAAAATTCGTTCAAAGTACCTCCGCCAAAAAAAAGATTCGTAGTTGGCTAAAAAAGGAGTTTAGAGGCGAGTACATCGTATCGGGTGAGAAGGAATTTTTCGATACCTTGGAACGAATGGGCGCCACCAAAGAAATGGAAAAACAAGTGAAAACAAACCTCTTTGAGGAGGATTTGAAAAACATTGGGTTTCCCTCGCTTGAGGAGCTGTTCGCGGGA
>JACPTH010000367.1 GCA_016192885.1 bacterium
TGCCAACCAGTTCAATTCAAACATGCGCCACCATTTCTTGCTAGTCTATTTCGGTCGTGTAGCCGATGGTTGGCTTATCGGCCAGGCTGCCGTCTTCGTGGGTGATACCAATCCCACAAAGTTCACACGTGTTTCAAATGGGGTAGGGGCGTATTGCATACGCCCAAAAAGGAAAATCAGTGCGTGATTTCTTTTTGTAAATGGTATTATGACAGATTTGTATCTACTCAATAATCCGGGGTAACCCAATGATTCCTGGCAGAAGAGATTTCTCAGTTTTCTCACTTTCGTTCGAGACTCGAAATGACAGCATTAGTTTGTCATTCCGAACGAATGTGAGGAATCTTGCGTTAGGTAGAAACATGGCGTCGTGCCCCCCTTTATTGAGAAGATACTCAGTTTTCTTACTTCGCGGGAAGAATTTTTATTGTGGCTCCCTGAGTCAATCCATAAGTTTCCGGATCGTACATTAGTGAAATTTTCGTGGGCCTAAGCCTAAATTCCCCTTCGCAAACCGCCCTAGCAAAGTAGGAAAACCGAAATCTTCCGGACCACATCCGGTTTTTAAAAGCCAGAACCCGATCGTCATGCATTTCAAAATGACTTCATCTCCGCCCTCATCAACTACGGTTTTTTGCTCGGTTTTCAAGGCTGAATTAATTGCTACGAAACCGGCGGGGAGTGGATCTTCGAGTGCGACATACTCATAATTCCCGTATTTTTGCTTTCGATGTAAATCATCTTCAATTTCAATAGTTACCTTAACGATATCGCCGACCTTGATTTCTTCGTTTCCGTTTAGGTTTTTTATTCTCTTTTCGACTGAAAAGCCTTGGTCGAGGTCCTCAGTTCTGGAAGCGGTATTTGGATACGTCAAAGAAAGATTCCAATTCACCATTTTTCCACCCGAGGACTCGATTGAAAATTTCCCTGACTTTAGAAACGCCTCCGCATCGAGTTTAATTTCGGTGCTGGTACGTCCTATTGAGAATTCTACCGGGTTTAACTCAGGCTGGGTAACCTTTACCTTTGTTTCCAAAGCGTCGGAAAGCGTGCGTTTTTGGAAATACTGCCCTAGAGCGTACAAGCACCACCCAGTGTCGGCTGTTGAATACCATCTTCCCTCCGGTTTTAACTCCCCCAAAAGATTTCCGGCAAAATCATCCGCTCGTTTGGAAGCAGGGTCAATTAGCGTTTCCGAAATTAGGGTTGCAGCAATTTCCCGGGTGGAGGAGTCGTTCCAATTAACTCGAGTGGATGCAAATTTGGGGTTCAATTTCATTTGCATTTCCTTGCGCTCACTTGGGGGATGAAGCCCAATAAGGTTATCAGCCCATAGCAAATAAGCCTTTCCTTCAAGAGAACGCTTTTCAAATTCCTTCATCAATACTTCCAGGTTTTCCTTTTTTAAGCGACCGTTAATGGCTAGATTGACCGGCGCAAGCTCGTCAATTCCATATTGGTGAATATTGGTCCCTTTGTGTTCTCCGAACAAGTTTTTGTGAATGTAATCTAATGCTTGGTTAAATCGGCCATCTGCTATTTCACAACCCGAAGACTTCGCGGTGCTCAATGCGAAAGTGGCGTAAAGAGTCCCCCACCAACTGGTTTCCCGATCTCCCGGCCAATAGGCAAACCCTCCCGTCCCGGTTTGCATTCCGAAAAGTCTGCGAATTCCAGGCTTTAAAAATTTATCGACTTCTGAAACGGTTAAGCCCGGGATTAACCCTTCAGCGACAAGCTTTCTTAAACCCGCCAGGGGAATGATGCCCGAGCTGGTTTGTTCCACGCAGCCGTATGGATAGTGAAGTAGATATTTTAAACCAGGCGCAATTTTTGTCCAACTAGTTGTTGAGATGCCCAAAGTGGCTTTTAACGCGCCATTCAATTCGTCCTTTGAGAGAGAGGCAATTTCCGGGGGAAAATCAAAGCTAATCTCAGCGCGATCCGTGAAGTGCCCTATTTTCATTCTCTGGATGGGGAGATGTCGCGGGACAATGGGAAGGGTTTGTTGGATTGCGTCGGAAAATGCACCAAAGTTTCCGGAGACAATAATGGCTCCTTCGCCTGCTCCGTTGTCGGCTTCAAGTTCGGTGCTAACCACGGTGTTAGAAAATGGCGTCATTGAAGCTTTATTTTCCTTGAGTCGAACGGACAAATTTTTTGCTTCGGTAATTGATAACATAGCTTCGCCGGAGTTCCCAGATTTGTTGCAGGCTGATATTGGAAAGACTGCTTTATCACCGGCGGTTAAAAACCTTGGAAGCCCGGGTTGCATGAAAAATTCCTTTGTAACCACCATTTTCCGCTCGGCGGAGCAAAATGAACTTTCGGCGTCAAGCGCGACAACGTAAATTCGATAAGCTGTCGTGGTGTCAGGAAGAGTAAATTCAAATGAGGCGTTTCCATTTGAATCGCTCATTAATGCGGGGTTCCAGTAAGCTACTGGCCGGAAATCCTTTCTTAGAGAAAGATCGGAAGCAATTGCTCCGTTTCCCATTCCTCCACCCGTGAGGGCATTAGTGGCAAAAATTCGAAACAATTCTTGACTGATTAAAGACAACCGCAGATCGCCGGAAAAAACAGAAAGCGGAAGAGTGAAGTTGGCCAGGCTTGAAAGTACAGGTGTTACGTAGCCGGTAAGCGCCAAAACCGCTTCATCAACGACGCAAACCGCCATTTCGCTCACGGCGCCTTTACCATTTTTGTCGGTTACGTAAAGATTAAATTTCTTGAATTCTCCGGGGCGGCCTTTTAACTCCGGATCTTGCGCTTGAATTGCGACCTTAAGAGCGCTCAACTGATTCTTGACTTTTATGTTTGTAACACCATAATAAGTTGTCGGGAGGTTTTGATCGATTTGAGTACGGTAAACAGGAAAACCCTCTCGTCCGGCGGGAACAGTAACGGTTACAAAGACATTTGGAGCGCAGTTTGGTCCCATGGTCATTTCGAAGTTCCCGCGCCTTCCATCGATTTGAATCACGCGGTGTTCAAGTAAAGCTCCGCGTTCGCAAGTAATGAGAGCGTGAGTGGCAGGCCGCGGAACATTAAAATCAACCTTAACCTTGTCGTTAATGGAAACCTCGCCTTGGGAGGCCATTAGAATAATCTCCCTTTCGCTCTTGGCGTGTCTGCGGCCATCTTCATCTTCTTCTTGGTACGAGTAATCCCAACCTACGTCCAGCGAAGTTTTGCTGACGAATTCACCTTCAGGCGTGGTATAAACGGCTTGAATCTGGTAGTCTCCCCCATCGACGAAACGCATTTCGAAAAAGGCTTGCCCGTCTTTTATAGGCATCTCGCTCGACAAAGTCTTCGTCCATGCCGATTCGTAGCGGTAGAAAATATTTCCCTCAGCATCCCTTTTCTGGTTGTAGAAATATCGTTTCCTAAGTATCTCAAGTCTTACAACGCCAAAGTTAAGCTTTTGGGATGCGTTATCGACCGCAATTACCCTTAGAGGCAAGGTTTCCCCCGAGGGAATGTTTTTGGGGTGAAATTGAATTCCAACCTTAACGTTTGGAGTTGGTTCGTAAATCCCGACCCCCGTTGCGGGCCTTGCATCAACGTCAAGGACGGTCGCGGAAACCTCCACGCCAAACAACCCGGACATTAACCGTTTATCAAGCGGGATATGGATGTTCAAGACACCCTCTTTGTCGAGCAAGGCTTCTCCGGATTCGATAAGCGATTTTTCGGCGCTATCGTTTCCAAAATGAAACGCATCGAACCCGGAGACTTTCATTTGCACGGGGGCAAGATGAGCCGTCCAGCGTACCTTGGCGAATTTCAGCATTCCGCCGGTGTAGTATTTTCCCTCAAGCCGGCACTCTAGATAATCTTCAGTGATTTTTTTCCCGACAAATGAAGTGTTTTCCCATGATTTCTTTTCAAGCTTAACGGTTACGAAGTGACGAGGTCGTTCGAACTCCATCACTTGAAAGCCCACTTGCGCAAGAGTCAGGTAATCGCTTTCCTCTTCCTCATCGTCGTTGTTTCTTGGTTGTTTTTCGGTTTTAGTTTCCTCAGGTTTCCTGATTTTCAGTTTAACTGAATACTCTCCGAAAGGATGAAATTCTTTCAGTTGAAAAGACCCGGAACACGTCCCATAAGAGTTTATCGCCAATTCATCATCCAGCAAAGTATCTCCGCGGGAGCTAGTAATTTCTACTTGTACTTTCTCGCCTCCCGGAGCCACCACCGCGTTTTTCTCGAATTTTCGAACAGCCGCTTTCCAGAATACGATCTCACCCGGCTTATAAATCCCGCGTTCCGTGAAGATATGCCCGGTACGATTCCGTACGGTTACCTTGCTTTCGGAGACCTGGGTTGCGTTAAAAGGCCTAAACCGGTTTGAAGAAAGCTCGATAAAAGAACTATCGTCCGGTCTTGCTCCGACCACCATCGCGATATTTTGCAGTTTAAGGGTTGCGGAAGCGGATTTGTTATCTTCGGAGTCGCGAAGGATAGCGGGGTATGAATTTCCGTCGGATACCAAAAGTATTCCGTCAATGTTTGTTTTACCGGGCATTAGGCGCACATCATTTTCATCGAAAAGCATGATAGCCGCAT
>JACPTH010000374.1 GCA_016192885.1 bacterium
CCTGTTCGTACGGCGCAAATGGAAATAACGGGAACGCCGACCTTAATCGCGGTTTGGTGGTAACCGAGAAGTTTAAAATCTGCTCCCGCCGCCGTTACCCTGCTTGCGTGGTGCATAATGTACTCGTGTGACACATCGCTATAACTAAAAACCACCTCGTCAATTTTTTCTTTTTTAACCAGCTCTAGAAGCTTCGCCTCCTCTTCGATTGGAATACCTTTTGGATAAAGTTTCCCGGCAAGCTTGGAAGGATAAACTCGCCCGGCGATGTCGGGGATTTGGGTGGCGGTAAAGGCGACCACTTGATAGGATGGGTTATCCCTATAGACCATGTTAAAATTATGAAAATCTCGCCCCGCAGCCCCCATAATAATAGTTTTAACGGCTGTCATACTAATCATTCCTTTCCAATGGAAATTTATAAAAAAACTACTAATCCGACCACCGCAAACCCGGAAACTTTTTTCATTACATGTTTTCCGTCGCAATACTCACAAGAGATGGCGGAAAGATCAGCGCTCATCGAGCATAGAACATCGAATTTCTTTTGGCAATCGTCGCAAAAAAACTCATATATTGGCATTCGATTCTCCTTATTCAAATTGAGCTACGGGGTTCCCGTCGGTTCAATCTGTTATTCATGACAACACATTTCGAAAAAAATTGATTTTAGCCTGTATTTTGAATAAAATATAGTATCATGGCTCTTCTGAGGAGTCAAATTCCCGCCAAACCGCAATCGGAAAAATCCTCGCCTAATTATTCCCGGATAAAAACTTTACATAAACCCTCATATCCATTAAAATTGCTTCAAGAAATGTTTCAAAATTATGACATTTGAAGAAATAAAGAAAGCCCTAACCCAGCCAAATTCCGCTCTGAAAAAGCGGGCCCTTGCGGTTCTTTATAACGACGAAATGGTTGAAGCAAAAAGCCTTCTTGAAAGTTACGTCGGAAGCGAAGTTGATCCCGATTTGCAAACCTTAGCGATAAAGGTTTTAAACAAACTTCGCGAAAGTTTAAAAGGCCAATTTCAATTTGATCTTGAAAAAGTTAGGGGGGCTTTTCAAAGCCGGGATAATTCGCAACGCATCTCCGCGCTTCGAACGCTACTGACTCAAAGATCTCCAAAAATTCCCAAGTTAGTCCAAGATCTATTGCCAAATGAAACCTCTCCCGAAGCCATTTCCTTGATAGTCGAGATACTAAAAAATAACCCCGATCCTGGGAATCTACCCCTCTTATTGAAGTTTTCCAATGATCCCTCAGATGCCGTACGTATGGAAGCGCTACAAGGGGTGGTAAATATCATGAATGGTTGCATGTACCCTTTCATTTTAAGGGCGCTATTGGACCCTTCGCCTCCATTAAAAATGAAGGCTTATCAACTGATTAGTATGATAAGCCGCGCTAATTTACTTGACTCGATTGATTTTATGCTAGGTAGCGAATCCGCTGAAACATCCAGGTTGGCTGGGCAATTGCTTCCGCCCTTTGTCGGACCCGACCTGCTGCCTCTTTTAAAAAAAAACATCAATCACAAAGATGAGGAAACAAGAGCGCTTTGCAAACGAGCGCTTGTAATTATGTCGCAAAAGGGAAATAGCGAAGCGACAAAAGTTCTTGAATCATTATCCGCTTCCACGGTCCCTCCTTCTTCCGTTCAATCTTCAAAAGCGATCTTGGAATCCACAATGTTGAGCTCAGATTGTCAAAGACATTTTGAAAGATACCCCGGGTGGTTAACAAAACCTCTAAACGATGCGGTTAATTCCAGGGAACCAAAATTCGCCTTGGGTTGTATTTGGGATTTTTTCGAAAAACTCCTTTGCCTTCTTATTCCCGCTTCGGTTTGCGCATATTTTTTCCGTGGAAACCGCTCGCAATACTGGGACTCAGTTTTCTTTGATTCCATACAAAAAGGATCGCAAAAAACCGATCCGGCAAAAATTATTCAAACGCTCCCCATGGTTTTGCCCCTTTCCACAACCCCAGATGATTTGTTTCCCTTTATTCTGGCATCCAAAGTACAAAATGATGAGAATTCAATTGTAGAGAATTTTCTTTCCATCCGCGAAGGCTTTTCATTGTACAAAGAAAACCCCCAGGAATCAGCCAGGTTTCTTAAACCCGCTTTTGAGACCATTGAATCTTTACTTGATTCATTTTCTTTTATAACAAAGAATTGGATTCTAGTAAAAGTTATGGACAATGGAAATGTAAGAATGTATGATTTTTTAAAGAATAAACCCGTTCCTATAAATCCCGCCTTGCTTTCTAATTTTGAGTTTCCTTTGAACGTCCCTATTTTGGTAAGCGGGAACTTTTCTTCAGCCCTTCAGCTTTCGCCCTTTCTTGGTTTAGATAAGTCTCGATCATCCCTTGTTAGGATCGATCCAAACGAGCAAGAATTGTGGGAGTTTCTAAAAAAGTATCGGGCCATGGAAGATTACATGAGCTTCCTGAAAAAAGGTAATTCTCCCTATTAGCTCATAGGAATTTTGGAAAAAATACTTTCTTGGGGGAATCGCATGAAAAAAGACCTTTCTTGTTTTTTGTTAGCTTTCGCTCTCGTGCTTTGCATGATTAGGGTGGTCAAAGCCCAGGATTTAATTCCAAAAACGGAGGTTGAAATGGGTGTGTCGCAAAAAGTTGCATTTATCGTTGCGCCGGAAGATTTTCGAGACGAAGAACTATTTGTCCCAAAGGAAGCCCTAGAAAAAGCTGGATTTAAAACAGTGATTGCAAGCACAAGGCTTGGAAAAGCAAGAGGAATGCTCGGCGGAACCGTAGAAGCAGAAGTGATGATCAGCGATATCAAAGCTCAGGACATTCAGGCGATCGTAGTAGTCGGAGGGGGCGGTTCCCCCAAACATCTATGGAAAAGTGAATCGCTTCATTCGCTGTTGCAAGAAATGGCGAATTCGCGAAAACTTATTGCATCAATTTGCCTTTCTCCTGGAGCGCTTGCCAAAGCCGGCGTTCTCAAGGGAAAAAGAGCCACCGTTTGGAAGGATAATCTTGCGATTAGCGAGCTAAAAAAGGGAGGCGCTCTTTATGAAGAGAGGCCGTGTATTGTTGACGGTTCAATAATAACCGCCGACGGCCCGAAAAGCGCGAAAGCGTTTGCTGATGCTATTATCAGCCATCTATCAAGGAAATAAGCAAAATTAAGAAAAACCCTTTTCGCATCTTTGATGTTGGAACAAAGCAGTGTAGAATCATCTCAATAAAAGGGGGCACGCGCCTGTTGCACGACGCCCCCTCTCGGCAGCGAAGTGAATTCGCTTGCCTCACTCCCTGCGGTCAGGCGCTGTGCGCCCTCCGAAAATATGTTTTCAGTTTTACCGAAAATTTTCACTTTCCCCCGAATTATTGAGGAGATACATATTGTACATAAAAGGAGATGTTGAAAATGCAAAAAAAGTGTTTTTTCTTTCTCGCCGTTCTTCTTTTCATC
>JACPTH010000018.1 GCA_016192885.1 bacterium
ATGGCCTCCAGGGCGTCAGGAGAAATTCGCTTCACCGGTTGCGCGTAGAAATTCGCGCGATTGGTTAGAATATGGTTAACAAGTTCCGGAATATCCTCACGGCGTTCGCGAAGCGGGGGAATTTCCACCGGTAGAACGGCCAATCGGTAGTACAAATCTTCCCTAAAATCCCCGTTTTTGACAAGATTTTGAAGGTCTCTGTGGGTTGCGGCCACCCAGCGAACGTTGGAATGTTGAATTTTGTTTGAGCCTAATCGGCAGAATTCCCCTTCCTGAATCACTCTTAAGAGCTTTGGTTGAAGGGGCAAGGGAAGCTCACCAATTTCGTCAAGAAACAACGTCCCCCCTTCGGCATCTTCAATTCGCCCAGGGCGAGGCTTGTCGGCCCCCGTAAATGCCCCCTTTACATGCCCAAAGAATTCGCTCTCAACCAGATTCTCGTGGATCGCTCCGCAATTAATTGGAACGAAGGGCCCGATGGCTCGTTTACCGGAGTTATGCAGAAGTCTTGCCAATACCTCTTTACCCGTCCCCGACTCCCCAAGTAATAAAACCGCGGCATCACTTGAAGCGGCGCGCTTTATCCGCTCGAGAGTCGTTCGGAAAGCTCCGCTTCTTCCGATAAGCATCGGCCCGGGAATAGCGCGGTCAAGCTGAGCTTTCAAACTCCTATTTTCCGCGCGGAGTGAAACTCGTTCTTCGATTCCGGCGATTTTTGCCGCAAGCATGTTAATGTCAACGGGCTTTTCCATGTAATCCAAGGCCCCCATGCGAATTGCGTCAACCGCGGAAGTTACCGAAGCATAGGCGGTAATTAAGAGCACCTCTATTTCCGGATCGGTTTCTTTCAAGGTTTTTAAAAAGCTTAACCCGTCCTTGTTTGGCATTCGTAAATCGGTTATTACCAGGTGAACCGCTTGCTGGCGAATTATATCGAGAGCTTCAGTGGCGGATACGCAACCCTTAGCGGAGTGCCCCAGGCGCGTCAGGGTTTCGGCTAACAGGGCGGCTTGATTTCGGTCGTCATCGACGACAAGGATTGAAAGCCTTCTGTTCATTTATTGTTTTCCCCGCCTTTCAAGGGAACCTTTATGTGAAATGTAGTTCCGGCGTTTCCGCTTTTGACTTCAAGAGTTCCTCCAAGCGCTGAGGTTACGCGGTGGCAATTGTAAAGCCCCATTCCGGAACCTTCGGGGCGGTTTGTGTTTCCCGGGACAAAAAGGTTTCCAAGAATGTCTTCCGGAATCCCCGGCCCTCCGTCAATCACCTTTATTGAAAGATCCGGTTGCGTCGAATTCATCAATATCGTAATCAGCTTTTCGCCCGCTTGAACGGCGTTCAAGGAAAGGTTCCAAAGCACCCGTTGCAGCAAATCCGGGTCGGTATTTATCAGGCGCTGTTCCGGTAAATCAATTTTCAAACTAACATCCGGGTTGGCGGTCTGAAATGCCGACTGGAATGATTGACACCAAGTAGACAAGTCAACCTCGCGGGTTGACGGATTAATTGGTCTGGTAGATTGAAGCAGATCTTTTACCATATGGTTAGCGTGAAGAATTGTTTGGTCTAATAGATCTATTCGTTCCAGGACTTTTGAATTCTGGCTACAGGTTGAAATATCTTCTCGAATACGTCGTGCGCCACCGCGGCAACCACTTTTCCCAAACCTTCGATACGCCTTCTCGAATCCAGGAGCACTCGAAGTTGATCTTGATGATCTCGATATCGTTGAAAGCGCCAAAGCAAAAGAACCAAGACCATGCAAGAAAGAACCCCCGAAAAAGCTATGGCTAGCGCCGAGGTTTGGCGTAAAGCTGAGATTTCCAACTCTGAAATGGTTAATTCAAAGCGGCCTATGGGTTGCCCATGAAGAACAAGAGGAAAGGAGGCGGAATAAGCTTGGGGGTCATATGATATGTTGGATGCGGCCTTCAAAATTGATTTTCCGGAAAGGTCGACGAGATTCAAAGCTTTGACTCCGGGGTGTTTTTTTAGCTTTTCTAGAAGGGAAGGAAGCCCGACGTTTTGTTCGAACCCGAGGATAAATTCGACTCCGGTTATAAGCCTTACCAAGCCCCCTTCAGGAAGGCGGCAGGCATATCCGAAGGCATCCGCTTCGCAAAAAATTCCTTGGGAAAAGCCAAAAGCGTGTTCGATTTTTGTCCCATGAAGAATTTCCTGGCATTCAAAACTATGGGGTAGTCGACTTCCAATTACCTTTACATCGTTCGATTGAATAATGGTACCGTTTGAATCGCAAATTTCTATAGTACGCAAGTCGTTTTGACGTTGAAGCGTTTCAAGGAACTGTTTTGTGCGCGCGTTTTCCTGAGTCAGGATTATTTCTTTTGCTATCACTTTTAACCGGGAGACAACTCGCTCTTCGAGGAAATGACTTGCTTGAAGCGTTTGCTCTGCGCTTACCGCAAGCGCATCAAGAAAAAGGGCCGCTTTATCCGCAAGCATTTTGGCGAGAAGTTGGTCTGAGTGATGCCAAGTGACCAGATGAACCACTATGAGAACCAAACCGATTACTAAGCCGAGCAGGAATGTCCACTGTTTCGATGATCGCATAATTATAAAAACCTATAACTTTCGAGCAATTTGCAATTCTTTTTTGCAGAAATTTTAACATTCAAACAAGCAGGTTTTATGCCCGCGAAACCAAATTCTAGCAAACCTAAGTTTGAGGCTACCAATGCAGCCTCTCGAATAATTTTTCCAAAACCTTTTTCTTGAAAAAAAAATTGGGGCTCATATCATTTTGAAATTTTATCGCAGGAAACATGGCTATATCCATCGAAATTCTTAAAAATATATCGTGAAAATTTAGCGTTTGGAATAATTTCTTTATGCTAAACAGCTATTCATAGTATTTTAGTGGGTTTCTTATTCAAAGTTTTGAAAAATTCCTAAGTCGTCCCCAGTTTTAGAGGTTCTTTATGCATTCCTATGTGTTCCCCTCTTTGAGAAAGAGGGGTTGGGGGAGATTTTACAAATTGCAACAAATTTTTTGAATCCCCCTTAATCCCCCTTTTCCAAAGGGGGAGACTTCTTTACTCCTCTATTTACCCACACAACGGGAGCACAACAGACCGATATACTTTATTAATGAAGTTTCGTATATTTTACCGAGTCTCGGCAAGATTGTCGAGAATGTGAGGTAATAATGGGGTTCAGTTAATTTTTTTGTTTTATAATGGCACTGGGAGAATTTGTGAACAAAACGTCTAAAAAGTATGTTCTATGGCCTGTGGATTTAATTTTTCCCAAATTACTTTGAAGTGAAAAAGATTACAATTTCTTGATTTGCAACAACTTGGCATCGATATTGCTGCCTTTTACCGCATGCAACTTCGCGACGTAGCGATAAAACCATCAAATGCCCTCTTTCGCTTTTATCATCTTCGCTCAAGTTTTGAGGCCGAGCTTGATAAAAACGCGCTGAATTTTCTTATTGAAGGCCTTGAAAATAACGGAAAGTGCTCTCGGCCCGACCAAGAAGAGATGTTTCAATCCCTTGAAAAATTCGGTCTTTTAGATCACGCCGGGTCTTCAAAACCTGATATTCGTGATGCTACGCCTCTTTCAAAGGTTGAAATTGAAGTCGCAAATGGGTGCAATCTTCGTTGCCGCCATTGCTTCGTTTCCCATTCAACCGAATTAATTTCCCTGCCTCTTTTTCGTGAAATCGTTAATGGCGCGAGAAGACTTGGGGCGATTTCCCTGGCGTTAAATGGCGGCGAACCAACGCTTCATCCCGATCTTTTGACCCTGGTAGAAATTTCGGTTCGAGCGGGTCTTCGTACAAGACTTTTTTCAAACGCGGTGAAAATCGATTCCTCATTGGCAAAAGGGTTGAAAGACGCGGGTTTGTCACGGGCCTTGGTAAGCCTTGAAACCTTCCAAGAATTTCACGAATGGCTTCGCGGCCCGAACACCTGGGAACCCGCTCTCCGCGGGGTTAAAGCCCTGGTTTCCGCCGGAATCGAAGTAGTAATCAATTCAACCATTTCCAAAAAGAACCTTCACCAAATGAGTGAATTTCAGAAATTCGTCATTGAAGACTTGAAAGCTAATTCCATAAAGTACGGGGTCGCTGTTCCCCTTGGCGCCGCTAAAATCCATTGGAGCGAGCTTTCATTGCCCGAAAGAGACTTCCCTGAAGTTTTTAAATTTTCATCAGAGGAGCGCCCTCTTCCGGATGGGGACCGCCCTCTATCCTGCAAAGCTGGTGTTAACCAGCTTTTCATTGATGTTCATGGAGGGGTTTATCCGTGCCACCTTTTAGCTCTTCCCGAATTTCACTTTGGAAATCTTCCGAAGCCTAGTTTTGACCTCGAGGATGCATATAAATGCCATGGGTCGGCAAATCTCTTGTATAATGGTTTTCCGCATGAGAAATTAATTGAATGCAATCAATGCGATCACCGAAAAGATTGCGGCGGCGGTTGTCGTGGAAGAGTCTACATGATGACCGGTAACCTATTTGCTAAAGATCCAATTTCGTGCGCTCGTTTTTTAGGGACTCCGATTGAGAGTTCGCTTGTTAAAATTAGATAAGTGAAAGGGGGTGAACTTAAAATGTTGTTTAGGGTTATTTCCGTTAGTCCGGTTTCTAGCGACGAGCACAAGCATTGCGAAGGCTGCGAGGGCTAGGGGGTGCGACGCCAACTGACCTTTCGGAGCCCTTTTGTTAATGTGGGTTTTCGGTTTTTTTACATAATTTTAAGGAGTAGAGAGAATGGTGTTCCAAATTGTTTCAACGGTCCTAGTTTCAAGTGATGAGCACAAGCATTGCGAAGGTTGCGACGGGCAATGAAATAACCCGGTTTTCAACTAACATTTTTTTGAGGGTTTATCAATAGATAGACCCTTTGGAATTTTACAAGAAAAACGCGAGAGATCGCGTTTTTCTTTCAGAAAGGAGAAAGAAATGAATAAATTTGGAATTACTTTTTTTTGTATTCTCATTGCGGTTTTTTTTATTCTTCCCGCCTTTTCCGCGGATCACCACCACTCCGGTTTCGATATAAAACCCCAAACGAAATGCCCTGTTACGGGGGAAACAATTTCAAAGAAATTTTTTTCCGATTATCAGGGGCACCGAATTTATTTTTCACGCCCAGAATCAGTTGATAAATTTAAAAGAGAGCCTTCCAAATTTATCAGCAAATTAAGCCTTGAAGGAATTACCCTCGAAAAATCACCCGAGTCAATAAAAAACCAAAATCAAGATGAACCTTCAGATCATTCGGGGCACAAGCGTGAATCGAGTGAAGAAAACGGTTCTCATTCATCTCACAAGCCAGGTCATAAAGCTCGCGATACGGGTCATTCCTCTCACGCGCCCGGTAATGTATCTCACGATGCCGATCATTCGCCTCAGGGGTCTGGTGGGGCATCTCACGAAGCTGGCCACGCTAATGAAAACCACCAAGATTCCGACGCGTCAGGAAACCAATCAGGTGGAAACTCCCACGGGGAGAATGGGGGTAATGTGGGAAAAGAGGGGCACGGCGGTCATGGCGGCAATGACGGAAACGAGGGCCACGGCGGGTGCGGGGGTGGTTGTTAAGGGATACTTTTTCCGAGGGTCACCGTAAAGGAGAATAATAGGCAAAATGAGCTGAAACCTTATTTGCGCTTTTTATTTAATGGGTATCCACAATTCTCGGGAATTCCAGCAATTATCCATAAGAATAACTGAGTCAAAAACAATCTTAAAATAACTCGGAGATAATGCTATTCGCAAACGGTAATCCTGTTCTTGTTAGCCTGTAAACGGAGTTTTTCAGGGAAATTTTCCCCGCCGAAACCTGGGAAATTAAAATCTCCTTTTGTTTTGCGGAAATCGGGCCAAATCGGTTTTCGAAGAGTTCTAGGCTCAAACCCTCTGATAAAAGGCGAAGACCCAGCATGATAAACTCTTTTCGCCTTATCTCCAAAGACAATTCTTCCGTCCCGGGTATAAAGTTTTGAAGCCAGGTTTGGAGGGAAGCCGAATTGGAATACCTCGCGTTTCGTAGGGTGGTTACGGCCGATGGGCCGAAACCAAGATAGTCGCCGGTTCTCCAGTAGTTCAAATTGTGAAGACACTTGCGGGTCGAAATTGCGAAATTAGAAATCTCGTAGTGTTCAAAATTTCGCGATGTAAGAAGGTCAATAACATCAAAAAGCTCTTCGGGGCCCACATCGTTAGGGTCTCCAAATTTTCCGCGCAGAATTTTTTCCATGAGCGGGGTTCCGTTTTCCGCTGAAAGGAAGTAAGTAGAAACATGGGAAATGGGGAACCGGGCAAGAAGATTTGATAGATCGGTTACGATTGAATCACAACCCGGTACTCCGATAATGAGATCAATGCTCACGCGGCTGGTAATGGAAAATGCCCTATCCAAAGCTTCCATGCATTTTTCCATGGAAGTGTCCCTTCCAAGAATTTTCAACTCGTGATTTTTAAGACGTTGAATACCAAGGCTCAAGCGAAAATGCGGAATTCCAAAAAGGATTTTGCTTACTTCCGGGTCAAGGGTTTCCGGGTTTGATTCGATTGTCCATTCTCGGATTGGCGATTTTAAAGAAACAGTTAGAAGTAGGTCAATAAGGTTTTTCATCCCGTGCCGGCCAAGCGCGGTAGGGTTTCCGCCCCCGACGAAAACGGTTTGAATCCTGGATGTCAATTCGGGAGTTAGGCGATCTCGAAACTCTTGTGAGAGGCGGTTGAGATAGAGTTCTATGTCATTGTTAGACGGGATTTTTGAATAAAACGAGCAATAGTCGCATTTCTTTTTGCAAAATGGGACGTGAACGTACAAACCCAAGCCTTGATCGAAAGGATTTTCCCTTAGCAAGATTTATTTGCGCCGCTTTCTTTAAGCGGAAATCTTGCCCGCAATGTTTCAACAAAGGCCGCATCCGCCCTTCGGGAAAAAAACCAAATCGGAGAAAAACCATTTTTTCGAGCCTGATTAAGGGCAACCAATAAAGAAATCACGGTCACAAGCATGTTTTGCCAGGCGTTAACTTCCCATTGTCCGCTCCAGGTAATTTTCCAATCTCGGTTAATGGGGAAAAAATAAAAAATCGGCCACTGTTCTCCATCAGGGCCTTTGGAGCCTGCAACATCGCAAATTAGGTGCAGGTGAAAAACAAGAAAAAAAGAAGCAAAGGTTTTTAATTTTTCTCGCGCAAGGGAGCCTGCGCAAATTGAAAAAAGAAATGCCGCGAAAAGGTTGTGTCCGAGGGTGTGGTGATAATCGGAGTATAGGGAGAGCGGTTGAGGCCAGCTCTGAGAAAAAAAATCGGCGATTATTCCCGCCCCATCGATATCCGGAATCACCGAACCAAGCGTTACGAGAGCGATATCACGCTTAGACTTCAACAAGGGGTGTGATATTGTCCAGCCAAGCAAGGCGTGCGTAATCGGATTCACAATTTACCTCGGAAAATACCTCGGAACCAAGCCCACAACCAGTAAACCGAGCTATATCCGGGGTCCAGTTGTCCTGGAACTCGGTTTTCATCAATATCACCATGAAACGTACAAAATACGAAGACCGTATCCGACGTTATTAAACCCCCTTCATACAAACCATTAAACCGGCAGAGCGTTGGCTTGAGTTCTCCTCGAGAATGGAGGCATTTGAAGTCGAATTTACCATCCGAACCTATCCAGGTTGGTGTTCCGGATGCGTCCATGTACAGCATTTCAAGTTCCCCCCTGATTTGTCGGATATTACTGTAACATGCCGCCCTTGACGCGTAAAGAGCCGCTGATTTGTATCCGGTAGCGGGGTAGGTAAGGAGCAGAAAAAAGACAATAAAAAACATAAGGAGAAAAATCAATGGGTTTTCCTTCAAATGGCACCCCTTTTTTTCGTTTGATTAGGGCCTTAACCGTTTCTTTGCGATTTCCAAAGCTTTCCGCCAATTGCTATCATGTACAAGAGCCGGAAACAAAAAGATATGGTCTACCGGGTAAGAAGAGAAAAGATTGTTGATTGCCGAAAGCGGATCCTTAATTTTCTTGGAGTGGGGTTCATCAATAAAAACGACGATTTTAGCTTTGTCACTAAACTTCTTGAAAATCGGCCAAATCAAGGTTTTATCGTGATTATTTGCCTTTTCTTCCGATTCATAAAAATCAGGGGTTCCAAGATACACTCCTTCTTGTACAAGGAACTCGGCGAAATCCCACATTCCCTTGAAATCCTCAGGGTGTTTCTCAAACCAGTCCTTGTCAGATTTGCGAAATTTGTTGATCATTTGCATAAGCGGAGTTTTCTTGAAATATTTTTTAAACAATCGACAGCGATTCATCAGCGCATCTTTATATATTCCTAAGTCTGTAAAACCCGCCTTTATCCACTCTTCCTCCGCTCTTGGGTAACCGCAGGCACTCTCTTCAAACCAGAAAAAAGCGATATTCGGATCGCCGTCATAACGCTCCGAAAGAGCTTTCAAAAATTTTTCCAAGTAATCTTGAAATTTCTTTTCCCAAATTACAGGCCAAACCGCCTCTCGGTTTTTTGCCCCATCAACATATTCAGTGCCTTTAACAGTTTTTGCATTTAACCATGAGGGTATGGTGACCTTTTTTTCGCCTCCTTGGTTTTTTGCCTCGTTTCTTGGTGGCAACCACTAAGGGATGTTTATCAAAAGGTTCCCAATTAAAAACACCTTCTTTGGTTTCAATTTCTCCCCAAAGAAGTTTGAAAACGCTTCCAGAAAGAAGCGGGCTTTCAGGGTCTTGAAACTTTTTTGCCGGTCTTGCTTCTTGAAAAATTTCCCCGGAATCTACTCGCTCAGAGAGAAAAAAAATAAAACAAAAAAAACCGACAAAAACCCAAATTTTTTTCGATTTCATTCGCCTATTTTCCTTCAAAACAGATTCTATCATATGAGATTCTATCATATAAGGCTCCTGCAAAATAATTCAGACCCGTCTTTGGTAGCCCCAGACTTCAGCTTGCGAAAAACGGTAGTCTGGAATTAACCAAATGTTTCTCGTCATGCCCGTGAAAAAGGGCATCCAGGCTTTCTGGATTCCCGCCTTCGCGGGAATGACGGAGAATAAATCTGTCCATTTGCTATTTAAGCTGATAGCTGAACGCTTACCTTTTTAAGGCTTTACACGGCGTTCGATTTCAAAGTAGATACATGGAACTACGATCAAAGTTAGAAGCGTAGAAAACGACAAGCCTCCGATAACGGAGATTGCCAGAGGTTGTTGAACTTCGCTTCCTTCCCCCCATCCGAGAGATAATGGGATAAGCCCAAGGACGGTTGTAATTGAAGTCATGGCAATAGGTCTCAGGCGGGCGGTGGTTCCCTCAACCACCGCATCGATAAGGGGAAGCCCATGGTGACGGAGTTGCTTTATGTAATCGATTAAAACAATGGCATTATTGACCGCTATTCCCAGAAGAACGACCATTCCAAGAGCCGAGCTGACATTCAGGGTTTGCCCGCAAACAAAAAGGCCGAAAATGAGACCGATACAAGCAAGGGGAACTGAAAAAAAGATGCAAAACGGGTCTTTAAAGGACTCGAATTGCGAAGCCATAATCATGTAAACAAGCAGCATTCCCAAAAGGAAAACGTTGGTTAATTGCTTGATCGCTGAAAGCTGGTCTTTATAAATTCCTCCCACCTCGATGTAATTCCCTTCAGGCGGGGCGATTTTATCTAACTCGCGAGTAACCTCAGACATAATGTCTCCAAGAGATCGAATCGCGTAATTGGCAAAAACCGTTCCCATGCGCATTTGGCGTTGGCGGTAAAGTTTTTCTTCCCCTTCTGTCCATGAGAAAGTCGCGATCTGGCCAACCGGTATCATGTGTGGTAGCCGGTTCCCGCCAAAAGGTTGGGAAATCTCAAGCGGGAGATTGAGAAGAAGGGATGGGTAATTCTCCAATTCCCTAGGGCCTTGGAGACGAATGTACAACTCATCTCCCATGGATCGATAGTGAGTTATTTTCCGACCTTGAAGGGCGGTACGGACACTTTCCCCGATCTGCGGAACAGATAAACCAGCTCTTATAGCCTGATTCCGATCGATTATCAATCGAAGTTCGGGTTTCCCGCCTTTTAAATCGGAGTCGATGTCCCTGATTCCATCTACTTCCCCTAGTTTGGTTTTTACCAAATCCATTATTTCTTTTATTGCGGGAAGATGCTGTCCCAGAACATGAATTTCAATAGCCGCACTGTCTGAATTAAACAGTTGCTCAAAAGATTGGCGAAGGTTCATTTTTAGCCCGGGAATCTGTTTTACCGACGAACGAATCTCTTCAATGAAATCGCGAGTTGTAATCTTTCTTTTGCTCTTGGGAACCAATTTGATGAAAAATTCCCCTTCATTTGTATCCGCGAGACCCATTACAACCCCGGCTTCTTCCAGGCCCTCGGGAAAACCTATTCGATC
>JACPTH010000375.1 GCA_016192885.1 bacterium
CTTAACGTTAGAGATGGGAGGCGGGTTTTATGCAACTTGTCGTTACTGGAAAGAACATCCACCTTTCTGGCGCGTTAAAAGATTATGCTGAAAAGAAGCTTTCTACATTAAAGAAGTATTTTGATCACATAATTGAAGTTGATGTTACCCTTTCGGTTGAGGAAGTAAAAGATCAAACCCGTAGTAGAGTTTGCGAGGTTACGGTTTGGGCCAACGGAAGCGTTTTGAGAGGTAAAAAAGCCTCGGAAGATATGTATGCTTCCATTGACATGGTCTCCGATAAAATTGAAAGGCAGTTAAAAAAGTACAAGGAAAAATTAAAGGAGCGGCCGCGACGGTTTACCGATAGACAAGAAATAAGCGCAAGCCACAAGGTTATTTCGTTCTCTGAGGAACCTGAAGCCTCTCAAAAGGAGCTTCACCCAACCCCTCCCGCGGCTCCGAAAATAATTCGAAGCGGAATGTTCGGAATTAAACCAATGTTTGCCGATGAAGCCGCCGAGCAGCTGAAGCTTCTAAACCAGGGTTTTTATGTGTTTTCTAATGCCGAAACCAATCAAGTAAATGTAATTTATAAACGAAGCGACGGTAATTTTGGCCTTATTGAACCTGAGTTTTAAGTTCATCTTTTTCAAATGAAGGTTTGTTAAGGCACTTGAAAGGGAGGGCCTTTGGAGCTTACTGAATTCATTTTTCCGAAACTGATAAAGCTTGAGCTTGAAGCCACAAGAAAAGTTGAAGCCATTAAAGAGCTGATCGGCGTTCTTGATGGCGCGGGCTACATTACCGATGGGGAATCCTTTTTAAAATCGGTTCTTGAGCGTGAGAAAGTCGGGTCAACCGGCATCGGCAAGGGAATCGCCATTCCCCATTCCAGGACAAATGCGATTCGAGAGGTCGTAGTCGCTTTTGGAAGGTCAAAAAAAGGGATAGAATTTGATGCCTTAGATAATAAACCCGTTTTTTTGATTTTTATGATCGCATCTCCCGTGGAATCTGGTGGTCTATATTTAAAGGCTTTGGCAAGACTTTCTAGGCTTCTACGTTACCCCGATTTCCGTAATGAGTTAATGGAAGCAACCACTGCGGAGGAGGTTATTAAGATCATCTCTTCAGAGGAAAAGTAGGGGATTGAATACCCCAAAAAGGCAAAACGCGAAACTCAAAATTGAGTATCGCGCTTTTTTTTCAAAAGGTCCATATGTTTAAATGGTTGGTAAAGGCATTTCGTTACTTTATTCCCGATTTTAACTCCCGAGAAATAGAAAGACTTGGAAAAATTTTAGATGAAGTCAATGGTTTTTCCGAGGATTTTTCAACCTTCTCCGATTCCCAACTTTCAGAAATGACCGCTAAGTTTCGGGAGCGCTTGTTCGACGGGGAAACTCTTGATGACATAAAAGCCGAAGCCTTCGCCGTTGTTCGGGAAGTTTCGACCAGGCAACTCGGAATGAGACATTTTGACGTTCAAATCCTTGGCGGATTTGCCCTTCATGAGGGGCGAATCGTTGAAATGAAAACAGGCGAAGGAAAAACACTTGTAGCTACCCTTCCGCTATACTTGAATTCTTTAGAATTGAATCCCGAATGGGTTGACCTTGCGAAAGAAAAAAATTTACGGGAGTTTAAACCCATTGAAAATAACAATGGGATAATAGTTCCCGTAGGGCGTGGGGCTGTTTTGGTTACCGTAAACGATTATCTGGCCAAACGGGATTCGGAATGGATGGGGAAGATTTTCCGCGCTTTAAATTTGTCCGTCGGTTTGAACATACATGGTTTGGATGCGAATGAAAAACGGGAAGCATACGCCTCTGATATTACCTATGGGACAAATAACGAATTCGGCTTTGACTATTTGCGCGATAATATGGCCCTTCGCTTGGCTGACTGCGTTCAAAGGCCCGAATACAACTTCGCGATTGTTGATGAAGTCGATTCTATCTTAATTGACGAAGCCCGAACCCCCTTGATAATTTCAGGGCCTGCGGAAAAAGCAACCGGCCTTTATTACACATTCGCGCAAGTTGTTCGCGATCACCTTAAGCAAGATTCTCATTACACGATTGATGAAAAAAGTCACGGTGTAAGTATTACCGAAGAAGGGATTAGCAAGGTCGAACAAGTTCTAGGCGTAAATAATCTTTATGACAACCGAAACATCGAACTCGTGCACCATCTTCAAAACGCCCTAAAAGCAAAACATTTTTTCCGGCGTGACCAAGAATATATCGTTAAACCCCGAGAAGATGGCCCTGGAAAAGAAGTTCTCATAGTCGATGAATTTACGGGGCGCCTGATGTTTGGACGACGTTATTCTGATGGGCTTCACCAAGCTATTGAAGCAAAAGAAGGAGTCACCATTCAACAGGAAAATCAAACGCTTGCTTCAATTACTTTCCAAAATTATTTTCGATTATACAGAAAATTAGCTGGGATGACCGGTACCGCGGAAACAGAAGCCAAGGAGTTTAAAGAAATATACAATTGCGACGTAGTGGTAATTCCGCCAAATAAATCTATGGTTCGGGAGGATTTTTCAGACGTAATTTACAAAACGGTTGAAGAAAAATTTGAAGCCATAGTTGAGCACATTATTGAGATTCATTCTAGAAAGCAGCCCGTTCTGGTTGGTACGGTTTCCATCGAAAAGAGCGAATTGGTCGCATCCATGCTTCGGAAACGAAACTTTGACTGCCAAGTCCTTAACGCGAAGTATCATGAGAAAGAGGCTGAAATCATTGCCCAAGCCGGTCGAGAAGATGCAATCACCATCGCCACCAACATGGCGGGCCGGGGAACCGATATTCTTTTGGGTGGAAATCCGGAAATGCTTTCGTTTCAGGAAGTTGGAAAGCGCGGAACCCCTGAATTTGAAGAGGCCGTTTTGCGATATCGCAAACAATGTGATGAAGAGAAAGGCAGGGTGGTTGAATCCGGCGGGTTATACATCATCGGAACCGAGCGACATGAAGCCCGCAGAATTGATAATCAGTTAAGGGGGCGGGCAGGTCGCCAGGGCGACCCCGGTGCAAGTCAATTTTATCTTTCCCTTGAAGACGACTTGATGCGCCTTTTTGGCTCAGCTAACATCGCAAGCTGGATGGAGCGATTTGGATGGGAGAAAAACACCCCAATAGAACACCCATGGATTTCCAAATCAATTGAAAATGCTCAAAAGAAGGTTGAGGCTCATCACTTCGACATCAGAAAGCATGTTTTAAAATACGACGATGTGATGAATCAACAGCGTGCAATGATCTACAAGGAGCGTCGCAAAGCCTTGGAACAATCCGATATCCATGAAGACATGCTTGGAATGGCCCAGGAAGTCATGGAAGGAGTTTTGCGAAGAAACATGAACCCGGAAGTTGATCCCGATGATTGGGACTACAATTCTATTGTAGAACAACTTGGAAAAGTTTTCCCAATTCAGGTTTCCTCCGATCAGCTAAAAAGATACTCGGTTGATGAGCTCAAAGAAGAGTTAATGAACCTAATCAAAGCCAAACTTGATGAAAAAGAGGCGGAAATAGGACAAACCGAATTTCGCCAAATGGAAAAATATCTATTGTTGCAAATTGTAGATTCAAAATGGAAGGATCATCTTTATAACATAGATAATTTGCAGGACGGAATTCACCTAAGGTCAGGGGGGCAACGCGACCCTTTGGTCGAATTCAAAATTGAAGGCTTTCAAATTTTCCAGGATATGATTGAAAGCATTAAGGAAGAGTTGTTGTATTATTTGTTTCGAATGCAATATTCTCCCGCGGAAGAAAAAGAGGCAATTGAACAAAAGCAGCAGGAAATGTATTACAACCGCGGAGAGGGCAGCGAACAAGCTCGCGCCCCAAAAAGGGCCCCCACAAAAATCGGCAGAAACGACCCATGCCCATGCGGGAGCGGAAGAAAATACAAAAAATGCTGTGGGATGAATCAGTAACTCAGGGGAATTTTTGATTGCTGATTGCTGATTTTTGAATTGAGCTGATACCATTTTTAACATCGCTCGCTAATTTTCCGATCCCATTTCTCCGATAATTACTTTCGGAGGTGGATTATGGAGCTTTCTAGGATTGGGAATTTTAAAAAATGCTGTTTTCTATTTTTTGTATATTTTTTGTAGGAGCGTTGGATTTATTTCTTTCAAGCTGCACCTCAGGGAATTCGGTTGTTGGAAATGATATTAAATCTACCGGAGATGCGACCCAAACCTCCGCTACATCATCAACTTCCGGAACATTCGGAACCGGAACCTCCACGGGAACCCAAACCTCTAGCTCAACCCCTAAACCACCAGGAAATTCAGCGCCCGTCGTAAAAATTACGGTCAACCCTGAATCAGTCGGCTTCGGGGGTGAAGTTTCTCTTGTTGCGGAAGCCATAGACCCGGATGGGGATCCCGTTAACATCTCCTGGATGGCCTCGGAAGGTTCCGTCCTAAACAAATTTTCAAATAAAGCTACTTGGCTTGCTCCAAGCAAAGTAACAACAACAGAAATAATTTGTTCAGCGGATGATGGAAATGGCGCGCGCGGTTCGGCTAAGACCAATATTCAGGTTTTAGGCGGTCGGAAATATGGCTTGGAACTTTCAATGTCTCGCTTCTCTCTAAATTCCGGAATAAGTCAAGACGGCCAAGATTCTGACTGGGTTCCGCTTTCCCAAGCAAAAGTGACTATTCCCGAATTAAACAAAGTGGCGATTTCAGATTCCCAAGGAAAAGTCGGGTTCGAGATTGATTCAAATGAAAAGCTTGCTTCAGCAACCGAGGTTTGGGTGCAATATCTCGATTGGGAAGTAAGGTATAAAGCTAACCTTTCTTTGGGAATAACCTCTTTTTCAGACAAAATTCATTTGTATCCAGGGTATGAGGGGGTTTCCGTCGCGATTGGGCGGGGAGACAGCTTTTTGAATCAACGAAGCGGCGTTTTAATTACGACAATAGAAAGTCGCAACGGACAATCAAACCCGCTTCTGGAAGTCTCTGTCGATGTAGGCTCGGACAAACAACTTGCAAGAACGGGCCTTGCGTTTCTTAACTCGCCAACCGGTTCAGGAGAAGTTCCATTAACAATAAATAAACCCGGCTATAGCGGGGTCTCTCAGCTAAAAATCCCGGTTTCACTCGACGGCGTTACTCTCGTTCTAGCCCGCTTGCGGTTAGCAAGTGAAGCCCCCCGCGGAGAAGCCAAAATAGCATGGACGAAACCCTACAACGGCCAAAAGGTAGTTTCGGTATCCGGACCGTTTGAAATTGGGTTCGCTCAACCAATGGAAAAGGAAACAATTTTCGACGATATCCAAATTGCAATTCAGGAAATTGAAAGCAAAAATACCGTAGTGGTAACCGGGCCTTCAATCAAGAATAGATTTAGGCTTGAATGGGATGGTAACATGGTTTTGCGACTTATCCCTACTTCTCCATTAAAATCTTTAAAACGTTATAGCCTGCTAATGGATAGGATTATTGCTCGCACGGTTGACGGAAGAGTGTTGAAAAACTATGGCGGAATGTTTGGAACTTTTACTACGGATGTTGATTTATTCCCCGTAATTTCCGCGACCAATCCGCGAAACGGAGATTCAGGAGTTCCAAGATCCGGACCATTCGTTATTAGATTTGACCAACCCATGGAAAAAGAGAGTCTGGAGAAAAAACTTTTGCTTGAAATATCGGATCTTGAAACAGGGTCTAAGGTTTCTATAGATGAATCAGCGTTATCATCCCAATTTAGCGTAATTTGGAGCGAGAGCGATACGACTCTTTCGCTTGTTCCAAAAAAAATGCTTAAAGCAAACCATTCCTATTTGGTAAAGTTGCTAAAAACCGGTCTCAGATCCAAAAACCAAAAACCAATAGGGGGCTTGGAGAATCTTTGGGGCCAGTTCTCAACCGGAGAATTGTAAAGCTGAACTCAAAATTTTGTTAAATAAAGCGG
>JACPTH010000019.1 GCA_016192885.1 bacterium
CTTTATTATTTCACCTTCATAATAAGTGTATTTGCTTAAATAGGGGTCATGCATTTGATTGTTGCAAAACAAATAGCCAATTTCCGGACGTTGGTGGGAGAAAATAGAGTTATCTTCAAAATAGTTTATTATGTCGTCCGCGGCAAAAAATGGAAGGTAAACGTGTAACCTACCGTTTGTACGAATTTTTCCCCAAAGGTAAGGATGCAGGTTTTGAATAGTAGTATCAACGAAATCCTTGATCTTGAGGTCGGTCACGCGCATGACTAATTTTTGAATAACCTTTAAAACCTTGATTTTGAAATCTCCCTCGAAACTAATCATATTAATCGTTTTTGGTTCCCAAAATAGGCTTTCGGCGCTGTTCCCAAGGGAGGCTAAGACCGCGTCATTAATATGTTTGATTATCTCTTCAATCATTTCCTTTAAGGAACGTACGACATTCCAATTCCTGCAACGAAATTCACCTTCGCGAAGATACTCGTCCTGTTTTCCTGAGATAAAAAGGGTGTAATTTTCCCCCGGCGGAGTTAAATCGCTTACCTTCAAATCATGCACAACTTCAATTCGCTTCGACGACCCTTTAAAAGTCCCGGTTGAAATAAATCTTAGATGTCCTTCCCACCCTCCAAGGGCTTTATCAGCGTAAGTATCGCGATTTTGCTTTCTATAAACGCGAAGTTGAGGTGGAACCTCTTCATATTCATCTAAATAGGTCTTAAACGGAGTTAGCTTTAGATCTCTGACGTCGATCTGAACTTTCGCGCTACCCCCTTTAACAAGATCGCCATCTTCAATTTCGACCGTGATTTTAAAATTTTCAGCGCGATCAATATCAAGAAGGGAAAGAAGTTGGTCGTTAACTTCATTTTTGTCGTCAATCAAGCGCTCGGAAAAAATTTGCCGCATCTTCACTAAGGCTTTTTCAACTCCCGCTTCGGCAAGGTAATATGCGACGATATTATCGCTCTGTTTTGAGACTTGCCCCCTTTCTTGGGACATATAGCTGACAAAAAGAGTTCCAAATATGTATAAGAGCCCGACCACCGTTAGAAGCATGAAGATAGCGCTTCCCTTGTTTTCTTTGAAAATTCTGCTCATTTGGCGGAGTTCTCTTCATCCGAAACATTTCTAGGTTTTTCACCCGCGGCATGCCATTTTAAATACGCGTTAAGAAATGGACCGATTTCACCGTCCATGACTCGATGAACGTCGCTTGTCTGTTCGCCCGTTCGCAAGTCCTTGACTAAGGTGTAAGGGCAAAAAACGTATGACCTTATTTGGCTTCCAAAGTTTATTGCTTTAAACTCTCCCTGGATACCTTTGATTTCGCGATCTCGTTGCTCTTGCTGAAGTTTATATAACTTAGCTCTGAGCATCCCCAAGGCAACTTCGCGATTTTGGTGCTGGCTTCTCTCATTTTGGCAGGCAACCACAAGACCGGTGGGGAGATGAGTTATGCGCACAGCTGAACTCGTTTTATTTACATGTTGACCGCCTGCTCCCGAACTGCGAAAAAAATCCAGCTGAATATCATCATCCCGAATCTCAATATTCGCATCGGGAGGAAGTACCGGCATGACATCAAGAGCTGAGAAGCTTGTATGACGCCGAGAATTTGAGTCGAAAGGAGAAATTCGAACCAATCTGTGAACTCCCCTTTCGCCTTTCAAATAACCATAGGCATAATTTCCCTTTACGAGAAGAGTGGCGGATTTAATACCGAATTCTTCTTCTTGAAGGTCGATCAGCTCGTAGGAAAACCCTGACCGCTCTATCCATCGAAGGTACATTCGATAAAGCATGGAAGACCAATCGCATGATTCAGTTCCGCCGGCGCCCGGTTTAATGGAAAGATAAGTATCCGAATGGTCATGCTCCTCGGAAAGAAACATGGTTAACTCGATCTGATTTATTCTGAGCTTTTGCTCGATCGTTCCAGAAACCCGGGACAATAGTTAGTTTTTCTAAATCTTCAATTTCCTTCAGGCACTTTGGCAAGTCAAAGATAGCTCCCAATGCTTGAGAGCTGCGATTTTAAAGACCTAACCCGTTCGGCTATTTCGAATTCCACGACATTTCCTCCTGGCGAATTATTAAAAGAGTAAAAAAACTCTAAAATTTATCGATTTACCTTGTAAACTCTTTGGATGGTTTCGGACTCACCATCTATTACCCCTTTGGCCTTGATTTCCACGCTCATTTCAAGCTTCTCGCGGGAAATGCTTCCGATGGAAAAAGCTGAAATGGAATATTTTCCAGGGTAACTTCCCCCAATTTCGGAAGGACTAACAACATCTTCCAAAAACGAATTTGAAAGTATGGTTCTCTGGGGTCCTTGGGCTTGGTAAAGGGTTTGCATTGCCTGGGGACATAAGCGCTCAAGAAGTTTTACTTTCAAAAAAAAGTGTTGTAGCGCGGACCTGGCCAAAAAATAAGCTCTTCGGATTTTTACCGCTTTCTGAAAACGCGATCTGGTATGGGTCATTGTCCAAGATAGCGAAGCGACCCAAAAGC
>JACPTH010000376.1 GCA_016192885.1 bacterium
AGAGCAACCGTAAAAACACGGCCCTTATCGCTTAGGGGGTGGGTTTCATTGTATCCGACAGTCGCAAGAGTAATTATGGTCATAAAAAAACCGTCAAAATATGACCATTTGTTTCCCTCGATAAAGCGGTATCCTACCGTTCCTGTACATAAAAGAAAGGAGAATGCGATAACGGTGGTAATTATTCGCCGCTCTTTTTGCATAGCGCCTCAGCGGAATTGTAGGCTTTCTGCTTTCAAAATGTTATTCCAACACGAGCCTAAAGAACCAAGGAGGTTAAGCGAAAAACAAACTCATCTTCCGAGCAACCTGGGAAGCGAATACCGACCTTCTCCTTGTTAACCCTTGGACCGAGGGTATCGACAATTGGTTGGGTGGCATGTATCCCTTTTAGTTTTCCGCCAACCATTACGGCGGTGCGGTTCACAACATCTCCGAGGACGGTACGAATTTCACGACCTTGCTCTTCCCAGCGCCCCTCGATTACTTCCCCGGAATGAATTGCGACATTGATTTCCAAATCGGGTCCCAACTTTTTTACTTCTTTCGTTATGTGAAAAGCGGCAAGAGCCGCGCACCATTCCGGATCCATGCCGTTGCAATCGCCGACTCGAAAAATTCCTAGGGCCGCGTCACCGACATAGGAAACGACTTCCCCTTTTCTGCGTTGGATTTCGGCGCCGAGAAAGCTGTACAACCCTTGCATGAATGACCCAAGATTATCAAGGGTCATTTTACGCGCCAACGGAAAAAAATTAACCAAATCGGCGAACAAAATTACTTCCCGCGCCTTTTTCCATTGAATCTGCAGGGGAAAAATTTCTTTCTGATTATTCATTTCTGTTTATTCTCTTCTTTTCAAAAGTACAATTAAAAAGCCGCACCGTTAGTCTTTTTCAACTTTGCCTTCTAGGCGTTTCAGGTGTTTAGTAGCGACCTCAGGCGAAACCAGTCCTTCCAAGGACAGGGTAATCCAAAGCGCGGCGGCTTGAAAAAATGCCTTCCTTGACTCCAAAGCGAGCGCCTTTCGAACAGTGGAACCCTTAATTTCAGGAAATCGCGAAAAGTCAATCGATACCCACTTTTTTGCTTTTTCATCAGAGGAAATTTGAATTTGCGAGGAGTCCTTCAAAGAATTCTCATAATCTGATGGGAAAGAAAAACAAACCCATTCATTAGAAACACTAGAGTAATTATCAGCTAACTCAACCTGTTTGCCTTTTGCCTTAAAAAAAAGCGGTCCGTTTTCCAGGAGAGAATTGTTTTTCAGAAATGAGCGAGGAAAGGCAATGTTCGGAGCCGGAGGAACTTCCATGGAAGAGTTTTGCTCAACAGAAACTTCATGCTTTTTGCCGCCCTCGTAGCCATTTGCGGAAGGTCGTTCGGGCCCCTGTTTATCTTTGGCTTGACCATTTTTCGTTTCCTCCGTTGCAGGAGAGGGGGGTAACGATTTCGCTCCTGAAGATGAGGCCTGTATTTTTCCCATTTTGACGGCCGCCACTTGCTTGGCACTTTTTGCATCGAGGTCGAGGTCATTTGGAAGATAATCTATTGATTTCCCAATTTGGCCCACATCACTCGAGAAGCCTTCTTGGCGAATGGTTATGGTAGTGCCTTGGGGGAGAGAAATTTCTTTATTCAGCCCTAGATGAAGAAGCGTAATAGACCCGTCAGGCGGAACTTCCAAGCCCACTTCAGGCTCAAGGCTTTCTCCGGCCAAAACTTCCCACTTTTCATTATTGAAATTTGCCGTAACTTTTCCGGTTACTTCAAGAACCATAGCTATATCCGCTCCAAGGCAAGAAGAAACTCCAAAAATTAGCGTAACTGCCGTATTAAAAACGAAAAAAAACATTAACTTTTTCATGCATTTCCCTCGTTAAAATTGTTAATCCATTTACTTCCGGTTTAGTAACGCGAACAGTTGAATCGGTTTTTCCCTGCCGCGGAGGGCCTTTTCACCCAACGGTTTAAAATGGTACCTTTCCCGCATTGCTTCCTCGACTGCGCCACTCGCAATAATATCAGTACTAAACTCTTTATTCAAGGATTCCAACCTTGATGTTGTATTTACGACATCCCCAATGGCGGTATATTCTATTTTTCTTTCGGAACCGACATTCCCTACCAATGCTTCCCCGACATGTAAAGCGATTCCGGTCCGAACATGAAATCGACGGCATCCGCGCAATAGTTCGGGTTTTCCATTGGAGCGTTAAAAAATGACATTATTCCGTCGCCAAGAAACTTATCCACCACTCCATTATGTTTAAAAATGGTGTTAGTTAGAATTTCAAAGTATCGGTTGAGAGCGGAAACCACTTCTCTTGGGTCCCTATTTTCGGAAAAGCTTGTAAAACCTCGAATGTCAGTGAACATTACGCAGATTTTTCGTCTTACACCTTTTGTGATCTGTTCGCTTGGATCGCTCAAAATAGATTCAATGACCACGTCATTTACGTATCTTCTAAAAAGCTCACGAGTCTTTTTGCGCTCGTCTTCTATCGAGCGAAACATCCAAAACCCTTCTGAAAGCCCGCTTAATAAGGTAAAAATCAAGGGTCTTGAGAAAGGGAGAACAAGGGAATTTTTAAAGGCCCAAAAACAGGCGATCCCCCAAAATGAAAACAGGAAAAAAGTAGAATAAGCTCCGAATTTAGAACCAAAATTAAATGCAAAGAATTGAATTAAACAAAAAATAGACATAATGCAAACCGTAACAAAAAAACCCGGGATGGCCAAAAATTTTTGCTTGATTATGTTCTCCACGATATTTGCGTGAATCTCTATTCCGGGCATGTAATCACTCACCGGTACGGGTTTGTTGTCTTCAATTCCCCACGCACCGACTAAAAGGGTTTTTCCGGAAAATCGTTTAAGACGCTCAGGGTGATCCCTTGAATCTATGAGGACATTTTTAAATGATTCCATTGGATATGTATTCATTGGACCCGCATAATCAATGTATCCTATACGCCCCTGAGAAAGATTTCTGATTGGAGCTTGGTTAAAAACAAGGTCGCCAACCGGGGATACGAAGAAAGACGACCGACAAATTTGCGAGGCTAAGGCAAGATCCGCCGAAGGAACTACTTTCCCCGAGTCATTGCTTTTCGCTATCAACGCGGTGGAACGAATGACTTGATCATCATCGGGTCTTACATTTAAGAACCCCTTTTGCTCCGATGGAACGAGGATGCCTATCATTTGCTTGTTCAAAGGATTTGTAGGATTCCCGGCTTCCTGTCCGAACCCTAAAACGACCTTCAGGTTACTTTTTTTTGCATCAAGCAAAGCATTTCTAAGCGGAAAATCAAAGCCTACTCGATTCAACAATTGGGGGGGAACTGAAATCCCGCTTTTCCGGAGAAGGTCGGAAAACAAGCGTCGGATTTCATTATCCGGACTAGACTCAAAAATTACATCCAACAGCACCGCGCTTGCGGAAGCCGTTATCATGGCTTGAATGAATTCCCCAAAAAGGGGGTTGAAAGCAAAATAGGGTCTATCGGCCCAAAATCCGGTTTGCTGATCTATTCCTATTATTGCAATATCCTT
>JACPTH010000377.1 GCA_016192885.1 bacterium
CCTCGCCTGAGGTTTATCTCAGTTGAAAAAGTTGAACCCCTGGAATCCACAACGAATTACGAATCTTCATTTGCTACGGAATCAATCGTTTTAAGAAACCGTTTGAACGAAAAGTGATTCCTTTTTCCAATCGACTTCCCGAAGGGGATCGTCGAATCTATCAAATCGACGTTTTGGCCGGGGCTTATTTCGGCCTGCATCTTGGTTTCTTGGTTCCATTTATCCCCGTGCTGTTGAAAAGAATTGGGGCGTCCCCTTTTCAAGTCGGGCTTTCCATTGCTGCTCCATTTTTGGGCTTAGTACTGGTTTTTCCGTTGTTAAAATTTCTTCCGCCTTCAACCAAAGCATTGGATTTAATTACTATTCCTTGTTTTTTTTCGCGGCTTTCAATCGGGTTTTTAGGTTTTGTTACAGGTCCTTGGCCGATTTTATCAATTTACCTTATCGACCAATTTATTGAAGCAATCGGGTTTTCCGCTTACTCAAAATTACTGAAATACATGTACTCGGAAGATTCTCGTCCTCTTGCAATGGGTTATGTTCGGGCTTTCGTGGTTCTTTTCCAAATTTTTGGTTCCGTGTTAGGCGGTTTTGTGCTTGACGCCGGGGGCGCGGATTTAATTTTCCTTCTTTCAGGAATTTGCGGCGCGGTGTCAGCCCTCTCTTTTCGAAGAATATTTACGGAGAAAAATTCCCCCTTGTTTTCAACCCGTAAAATGGGGTTTAAAGATATTGTCAGAACAAATCGCCAATCTCGCCTCTTTTTTTGGTTTAACGTTACCGTGATGGCGTATGGTTTTGGAAATCTTCTGATCATAGGTGTTTTGCCGACGATGCTAATAGAAAGATTCAATATTTCAAACGCCGCCCTCGGGAGTTTAACGGGCGTTACAAACATCGTGCTTATTCTAAGCTACCTTTTAATCGGAGAATTCATTCGTAGATTTGGCGCCCAAACCGGATTTTTTTTGGCAATGACAGCGGGGCTTTTTAATGCCTGGCTTTTCCTTTTTGCCTCCAAGGTTTCGTTTCTTATTTTTCCATTTGCCTTGAATGGAATTATGTTTGCCGGGTTTGACGTGTGTTGGTCAATTCTAATATTGAAATATGCCCCGGAGGAGGAGATTTCCATATATGCCTCCGTATACACGTTATTAATGGGAATTCGTGGAATCGTAGCTACGATGGTTTCCAATCTTGCTCTTCCCCTGATTGGAACCAATTTTTTCCTTTTCGCGGGGGGAGTCTTTACTTTTTTAGGTTTGTTGATAGGTTTTTCCAGGCGATCTCGCTGGATTCCGCCACATGATTGATCCGGCTCAACTTCCTTCCGTTCTTTCCAAAATTCCCCTTAAACCCGGAGTTTACCTAATGATTGATTCTTTGGATAAAGTGATTTATGTGGGAAAATCAGGCGTTCTAAGAAAACGAGTGAAATCATATTTTTCCGGTAAAACACGGGATTCCAAGACCAATTTTTTGAAAAAGGCCGTCTCCGAAATTAGATTTATCGTAACCGCGAATGAAATTGAGGCGCTTGTTTTAGAAAACAATTTAATTAAACGCCATAAACCTCGCTTCAACGTTCTTTTGAAGGATGGAAAGACCCACCCTTATCTTTTGCTAACCCTTTCTGAACCATTCCCACGATTGCTAAAAACCAGAAAAGTTAAGTTCAAGGATGGAAACAAATATTACGGTCCCCTTCCTGACTCAAAAAGCCTGCGATTTATCATTGAACTATTGTCAAAAACCTTTAAGTTGTGTACATGTAAAACCCCTATCAACCCAAGAAAACTCCCCAGGCGGCCGTGCTTGCGTTTTCATGTCGGTTTGTGTCTCGGGCCATGTACCTCCACATTTTCCAAAGTGGAATACCAGATTTCAGTAGAAAAGGTAGTTTCCTTTTTGTCAGGAACGCAAACCCCGAATATTGGTTCGCTCCAAGATGAGATGGAAAAACTTGCGGGGGAGTTTAGGTTTGAGGAAGCTGCCGAACTTCGCGACACGATGGAAGGATTGAAAAACTTTTTTATCACCCAAAGAATGGAGTTTTTGAAACCGGTTGAGTGCGATTTATGGGGCGTAGCCCAAAGCCCCGATCGATTCGTAGCTTCTGTTTTCTTTATTCGAGGAAGCAAACTTTTAGGAAATCGAACAATCGAGACGGATGCCGAACCCGCCGCGTCCTTGGGGCAAATGTTAAGTACTTTGATGACGCGGTTTTATGAAGATAATTTGATTCCATTAAAAATTTTTTCAAACCATCCCCCCGTGCCGAACGCAATTTTGGTAGAATACCTTTCTAAACGAGCTGGAAAAAGCGTTAGATGCGGGGTTCCAAGAGGAAAGGAATTGCAGCAGTTGCTGAAACTTGCGGATGAAAATGCCATGGAGATTCTGACGAATTTAAAATCAGGTGATGGAGAGCGAATTTCCGATGGGTTAATCAATCTTGAACAAGCTCTTTTGCTTCCGAAAACCCCCATGAGAATTGAGTGCATCGACATTTCTCACGTTCAAGGAACCAATCCGGTTGCCTCCTTGGTGGTGGCAATTAATGGGCTTCCGAGACGATCAGAATATCGCCTTTTTCATATCAAGGATGCTCCGGGAAACAATGATGTTTCCGCCATAAGGGAAATCACGAGGCGCAGGTTTTCACGTTTACGGTTAGAGGGCGAATCGTTTCCGGATTTATTTATAGTTGACGGAGGAATTGGGCAAGCCACCGGAGCCCAGCAAGAGCTTGATTCCCTTAAGGTCGATTGCCCGGTTTGGGGGTTGGCAAAGCGGGAGGAGATTCTTTTTTCCCCAACCGGAACCTCGATTAAACTGCCTTTTTCCAACCCGGCGAGGAAGATTCTAATAAAGCTAAGAAATGAGGC
>JACPTH010000378.1 GCA_016192885.1 bacterium
GTCATAATTACCCATGATGCTACGATCGCAAGCGTAGCCCATCGGCTAATCACTTTGCGAGACGGCGTTATCATCGAAGATAAATTTACAAAGGAGCCGCCCGAAAAGTTTTATCCCGAAGAAATGCGTAGCGAGAAAAAAGAAATTTCCGAAGTTTCGAGGCCTAAAAAATTTTTAAATTTCATTTGGAGTTGTTTTGGTTTTTCCGCATTTGGGTCAATTTTTCGGATGTCATGTGCGAACCTTTACAGGAATTCTTTTCGTTCATTTCTTACGGCGCTAGGACTAATTCTCGGCGTTGGTTCCATAATTACGATTGTAGAACTTGGCGGTTGTTTTTATTCTTTAATCCAGAATCAGATTTTTAAACTTGGAACCCACCTTGTTACCGTCCACCCATACTACCGGCATGGCAGAAAATCCGGAGGCGCAACCCTCAGCCTTCTGGAGGATGACGCAAAAGCAATTTCGCAATGCTGCCAGTCAGTTATTGCGGTAGCTCCACTTGTACATTCGGGGGGAAGAGCTTCGCGAAACGACCGCGAATGTAGTGTCGGAATTTTGGGAACCACCGAACTTTACGAACATATTAGCTCCAAGAAAATTGAAAAAGGGCATTTTATTTCGCGATGGGAAGTAAAGAGCGCCTCAAAGGTTTGCATTATCGGAAAGAACGTTGTGGAGGAGCTTTTTCAAGGAATTGACCCTGTGGGGAAGTCGATCAATCTTAATCGAGTCCCATTTGAAGTGATAGGAGTTTTTCAGTCTGAAAGCGGCGCGCTTGGAAAATTGATTTCAGGAATTGACAGCATAGTCGTGACCCCAATTACCACGTTTAAAAGAAGACTTTCAAAGAAATTTCAAAACCTTCAAGCTGTCGATATGATCGGTATTTTGGTTCCGAACGTGAAAGTTATGAGAATCGTGACTGAGGAAGTAAAAAAACTTTTGCGATGGAGACACGGGATTAAGAAAAAAACAGAAAACGACTTTGTCGTTAGAAACAACGAGGAAATATCGTTAATTATTGGGATGATTTTATCGTCGGTGATCCTTTTTATTTCCGGAATCGCAGCTATCTCGCTAATTGTGGGAGGAATCGGAATCATGAACATCATGTTGGTTTCGGTTACGGAAAGAACGCGGGAAATAGGCGTTAGAATGGCTATAGGGGCTACCCGAAACGATCTTTTAACGCAGTTCTTGATTGAAGCGGTGATTTTGTCTGTTTTAGGCGGAGCGTTTGGGATAGCTTTGGGATTTTTCGGAGCCGTATTGATACAAGTTATAATCGAAGCTTTAGGAATGGGAATCTGCAGTTTTCATTTTAAATCCCTTGTTGCGGTTTTAAGCCGCTTTACCGAACACCCTGCTATTACGGGGGTTACCATTTTTTTCGCGGTTTTGTTTTCAGCGATAATAGGAATTTTCTTCGGTTTGTACCCGGCATTAAAAGCTTCAAAACTTGATCCAATCGTGGCTCTTCGGGAAGAATAAGAAGTTTAACGAATTGTTCCAATTAGATTTGAACCCGGCCCAACTCCTCGACGGATTAGGTCACGAACGATTTCTAATTTTCCCCAAATATTGCACATCATCGCCCCCCGAAGTTTGCGGTCGCGCGAGAAAAAGATGACCCCCGTTTCAAATTCCTTTACCCAGTCTTCAGTAACCTCCATTTGAGGATCTATTTCCCCCACCGCTTCATAGCCAAATTCAAACAGGTCCGAAACAAAGTAGGGCATATAAGAAAACTCTTCCATTGCACCCGCCATATTTCTTCCGGCATGTTTTCCCTGGGTTAATGCATTATCCCAGTGCTCTATCCGCGTAATTTGTCCAAGGGCCTTATAGGGGAACAAGGCGTTGTCACCGGCCGCAAAGATATCGGGGTGGGAAGTTTGAAGATGCTCGTTCACTATGATTCCGTTACTGGTGGCCAATTCAGCTCTTCTAGCTAATTCCAAATCCGGGTTAATTCCGATTCCGGCAATGACCATGTCTGATTCGATCTTTCCGGTTTTCGTTCGGGTAATGATTTTTCCATTTACCCGGTCAAAGGAAACGGGTTGTTCTTCATTCAGAACTCGAATTCCTCTGCTCTTGAAAAGGCGTTCGATCGCTTTTCCTAAATTTTGGGGAAAAACTCTACGACAAAGGTATGGTGAGGAAAACAAAAGCGTTACATCTAGCTTATTTAAGCAAAGCGCAGCGGCCATCTCAGACCCGATAAAACCGCCTCCAATCACTAAGGCGGATTTACAGTCAACAGCGGATTTCCTCACTTTCAGGAAATCATCAAGGAATCTAAAGTAGCAAATTTCCTCGAGGTTTCCGCCTGGGAATGAAAAAACTTTAGGCGTTCCGCCGGTGGCCAAAAGAAGTTTTCCAAATCGGTAAGCTTCGCCGTTTTGGTCAAAAACCGTTTTGTTGGCTGAATCTATTCCGACTATTCTTGTATCCAGCAATAACTTTGCGCCGGCCTCATCAAAAAAACTTTTGCTCTTTAGAAAAATGTTCTCAACCTTTTTTTTACCGAACCATAGCTTTTTTGAAAGGGGGGGGCGTTCGTAGGGAAGATGTTTTTCCGCTCCGAAAACTATGATTGGAAGATTTTTGTCTCGCTCCCGAATTCCTTCAACCGCCGATGTTCCGGCAGCTCCTGCGCCAACGATCACATACTGGTAGTTTTGAATCGCCATCGGTAAATCCTCCTCAAAATCTTTTTCGGCACCAACCATCCTTTAATTTGGGAAACTTTTTAATCTTTAGGTATCTAGCCTTTTGAACAAAGATAAACATTTTTCTTGGATTTTCAAAAAAAAATTTGGCGAAGTTTGATTGAAAAAACCAAGCATAATGCTAATTGAGAGTAAATCAACTCTCGATCAAAGCAAGTTGTCAAAGTCCCTTCTTCCGTGTAATCTTTAAACCTTGCAAGAAAAAAACGTAGGCGTCAAATCATAAATTATCAGCTATTAGGTAAACCACCGAGTAACAAAGCATGAAGAATATCGAGAGTTGAAACAATTTAATGGCCCCGAGTTCAAGAAATTTTGAAAACCCTTTCTACCGCAAACTTTCTTTAAACTTAACTTTTTGGCTTCTTTTGATTTGGGTGCCCGCAATTCTAGTCATTTGGCTCCAAAATGAATGGTCGGCGAGAAAGTTGAAAGAACTTGTTGAAAGCCGGAAATCAAAATTACAGACTGGCGTGGATAAATTGAAAATCTATTCCGACCCAGGCTTTCAACTTGAAAAAATTTTCTCTCGGTTCGAAAAGCAGGGGAAAATTCCCTTAAAAACTCAGCGAAGGAAGCTTTTGCCTCTTCTCAAAAAGGTTCCAATTTCTCCAAACCTTTGTTGGTTGTTTGACCGAGATGGAAAACGGCAAAAGATAGAAGGTTCTTCCACCACCGATCGAATTAAGATTTCGGAGTTTCTATTCAAAAAGGCCAAGGATTACTTGGCTTTGAATTTGGAAAGCGATTCGGAAAGGGAAAATAGTTTCAAAAGTATTTTTGGAGAAGTAATAAATCTTAAGCGCCTATTTAGAGATTCCGGCGCAAAGAAAATTCTCTTCCAAAATGAAGCGGCACTGTTTTTCACCCTGAAAGATCCTATTGATAAAAGGGAGCTTTGGTTACTCTATCTTGAATCGCCGCTTAAGAAATGGGCTTTGCAAAATGGACTTAAAATGATCAGGGCCGAAGGGTTTGGTTCAAGCTTAAGACCGGTTGCTGATTTAAAAGCTTTTAGAATAGCTCAAGGGATGATCGAGAGGAAGATTCCGGGCACGATCATTGGAAACCAATTCTGTCGCATTTTCACATCTAATGATTTTCAAAAAATTCAAAGCGGGTTTCTTTTTTTCCGCTTTTTAGTTTTCATTCTGTCTGTAATCTGTAGTTTTTTCTCTTTTATTTTAACCAGCTCTAAAAGCCTTTTTTTTGTCAGATTAAACTTCGCGACTCTATTGCTGTTTCTAATGGGAGGGGGAACTTCAATTTTTTGCTTTGGGGCTCTTAGCAAGCTATATCAGGATGAGCGAAATGAGGTTTTGTGGAATGTAAAGCGATCAGAGATGAACCACCAAATTGAAGAATTGTGGGAGGGATTCAATCAATTTCTTCTTGACCATGATTTGGATTTCCGAAAAACGCGTCTAACCATGTCAGAACCTGATGAAATAAAAAACAATTTGGAAAAATGGTTTAGTATCCAAAAAAAAATTATCGGAGGCTTTTACGGAGATGTTCATGGGAATTGCTTTATTTCTTCATTACAAACGCCTTCATTTGAAAAATCATTTTGCGGGGAAATGATTCGTGTAGCCTTAAATGATAATGTTCCCCGGGGAATTGATGAGATCCCTAAGCTTCCTAATTTCAGAGATTCCTTTAAAAAGGAAGATCTTTTGGACTCCATTTCACTTCAAGAAGGGCATTCAATTTCCCTGGGTTTGATGAGCTTACATGCTTCCTACTTTTTTATTAAGACTTTTCGAAACGAAAAGCGGGAAATCGAGGGTTGCATGGTCTTATGGTCTAGCGCTCTAACTCTGGTTGAGAGATACATCAGACTTATCAAAATGAAACGCAGGGGTTTCTCCAATAACCCCAATTCAATTAAAGTTAATCTTTTGGGATTTGATGATTATGAACTATTGCAGTATCGAGAGCTTGAAGGATTCGATGATTTCTTTTCAAGGTCCGTAGTAAAAGCCAGGAATCAAAGGGGGGTTTTTGCGGTAAATCATAAAGTAGGTTCCCAAGAATATTTTTCTTTGGTTTCTCACAAGGGGGGGGTTCCAATCATTACCGCGGTTTCAATTGACAAAGCCGCAACCATCCGCGAATCTGCTTGGATCGTGGATGTTTTATCCGAAACATCCGGTAACGCTTTATTGATTTTATTGTTTGTGGTAGCGGTTTTCATTCTCCAGACCCAAAGACCTTTGAAAGAAATAATTGAGGCCTTTAACGATGTTGGGGCTGGAAACCTTGAAAGGTCCCTTCAAATTGAGACCGGAGATGAACTAGAGGAGCTTGGAAACGCTTTTAACAGAATGGTGATCGGGACCCGCGAGCGGTTAAACATTTCCCGCTTCATCCCAAAAAGTTTAGATTCGGCCGCCCGAGAAGGCAAGGTTCAAAAAGCCGGGAGGCAGGAGGCCA
>JACPTH010000324.1 GCA_016192885.1 bacterium
TCCCGCTAGAGATTCATAAAGTTGCGTTGGGTGCAAAGGGGTCTGCGGAGATATTTTTGGAAAAACCACCCCCCAAGGATAATCGCATGGAATACCATAGCAGCACCCGTTGAGGAAACAACCTACTCGGGAAAACGCTATTCCCAACGGTAGTCCCATTCCAACACAGTCCATGACGCGAAAGTAGGGCAAATTATTTATCCGAAGAAAAATCAAATCAAAAGCCAAACTGCTAAACCCGCACCCATAAAACGTTAACCCCCCCCGCTCAAAATCAAAAAAAGAAACCGATGGATTGAATATTTCCCCTGACTCAATCATGAAGAAGAAGCGGGAGCCAAATACTCCTACTATAAGTTGAAAAAGCAACATGTCAAAAACGGTTTCTCCGGGAAGGCCATCTTGCTTAGCTTCTCTGACTATCCAAAGGGTAGCTATGGAGTAACCTACCGCGATCATAACTCCGTAAGAATAGACATTAAACCATGGTGTCGAAAGGAGAATCGAATGCATGTGCTAGTAAAAACCCAAAGGTTAAGATTCAGTTTTTGCGGTTTTCCACGCTAAGCGGGAGTTGCCTGCGGGTCGGGTTCTTCGTTGCTGTTAAGAAGAAATATATCTATGAACAATAGCGCTACACCGAGGTCAATTGCCACATCGGCAATATTGAAAACAGGGAAGTCAAAACTTCCGAAATGGAAAAGAATGAAATCAACCACAAACCCATAAACGATTCGATCGTACAGATTTCCTAACGCCCCCCCAACCAAAAGGGCGAGAGCGCATCTTGTGAGTTTCTCATTCGTAGGAAGTTGGAAGCTATAGTAGGCAATTATTACAATCATCACAAAGGCCATCATAATCGGAGGAAATCTCCAATCTGGGAACCAACCGAATGCTACCCCCGGATTTTTTACATAGGTCAATGTCAAAAAATTTTTCACGACCGGAAGAGGCAAACTAATAAGCTGTAGATTTACAACCATTTTTGCGAGCCTATCGAAAAGGAAAATAATGGAAGCATATAAAAACACTGATGGAGCTCGCAAATGATAACCCAGGTTTCGAAAAATATAAAATGGATATACGATTATCAAAAAAGCCCCAAAGAAAAGCGAGGTTATCGTCCAAAAGAGCAGATCATTTAATTTCGACATTTCGATAAACTACTTTTTCGCATCATTGCTTTTCCCTGCAAGATTGATGGTTGATGACTAAAGGTTACCTTTTTTAACTTTCCAACCCAACGAAATAAGCATTTTCTTTATTTTTTTTACCGGTTTCAGTATATCAAACTCTCTCGACAAAGAACGTTCATTTTTGAATAGAAAAATTCGGTTTCCCGAAAAATTTTCAGGGATCTCCAAAAAAGAGAAATTCTAATATCTTCCAGACGGTATGACGAGAAAACGGTTCTGTAATTAATTAATTTGATTAAGAGATACTTAAAAAATTATTTTCCGAAAACATTCGCGATCAAGGTAGGTGCAGGCTTTATGCCTGCTAAACCTGGGTTTTCGCAAACTAAAGTTTGCGGCTGCCAAGGCAGGTTTCGAGTAATTTTGCAAGAGCCTCATTAAGTTTGTTTTTTCTTTTACCGATAATCCAAGAGATCGGTAACAAAAATTGGTTTTTAATTATTTTCGTTTTGGGAGGTTAAATGATTCGGATGAGCAACCTCAAAACATTGAAGCAGCGATCCGGCATTCTTTTCTTGATCGGATGCATTGTTGCGGTCATTGCCTCAGGATGTTCGGATAACACTGCAAACAACGGGGACCCTGTGAATCCGATGTCGGCATACCAACCTTCTTCCACAAGCAAGGGGATACCTACAAACGGGCAAACCCAAGGCATCGGAGTAATAGACAAACCGATTGTTTCCGTTCCTCAGGGCAATGACGGAAGAAAAGACCATTCCAATGCTCCCCTCCTTGATAACTGGCATCCAGGTTGGCAACAAGGGGATTGCTTCGGATGCCACAATAGTCAAAGTCGAATTCCCGACCATAGTTATTCCGACTTAAATTTGTGTTACCTATGTCATGGAACAAACGGGCTTCCAGGGTTCGGCGATAATATCCCGCCGGTAATTTCGGGAATCGTTGCATCTCCAATGGGAACGACCGTCAAAGTTTCATGGGAAACCAACGAACCGACAATTTCAAGGTTGATTTTAAGGTCCAAAGACGGGGATAGGTTTGAATTTCCGGCAAGCACCGATTTTTCTCAATCTCATGGTTTTACGGTTGAAGGGCTTTTACCGTCCACAACATATTCTTATGAAATTGTTACAACAGATAAAAATAACAATGTAACTACGACTGCGACATTTGGTGTTTTGAACTTTACGACCCAATCAAGCATCGGAGGGCCGGGGGGCGGAGGGGGAGGTTCCCAGGTATTCTTCACTTCGATTTCACATGACCTAAAAAGTTCTTTCGAAGTGGTTGTAAAATGGACCACCGCAAAAACCGCAACTTCCGTCCTATACATTATCCGAACCACGCTTCCCCAATTACAGCATAAGTTTGAAAGATCCGCGGCGACTTCATTTGAAGTTACTGATTCTTTGTTAACTCCTCCCGCAAGCTACAGTTATTATATTGAGGCAATTGATGTGGAATCGGGCAAAAAATACAAGTCTACGCCGAAGACCTTTTCTGTCAGCCCGCAAACCTGAAACATCTGAAAGGGATTAATAATGCCTAACCGGAAACAAAATCAGGTCGGTTGAATTCCACTATGAAATCTGTTATTAATATCTCTTATGACGCGCATCTTGTGCAGGTTTTATTTAGAATAGCCCATGGGATGGCTTTCCAAACTTACCGGGTCAAAGAAGACGGAGATTCCGTCCGATTTGTGGAATAAGTGTCCCAAATGCAACGAGATACTGATAAAAAAAGATCTTGCCAAAAATCTGCACTTGTGCCCCAAGTGTGATTTTCACCTACGAATGCCAGTCTGGGATCGGATAGCAATGTTGACCGACAACAACTCATTTGTTGAGTTAGATAATCAAATGGAGTCCAGCGACCCTTTAAATTTTCTTGACACGATGCCGTACACGGAAAGAATTCAAAAGAGCATTTGCGCAACCGATACATTCGATGCCATTACCTGCGGGGAAGCTACGCTAGACGGCCATAGAATTCTTTTGGGAGTCATGAATTTTGAATTCATGGGTGGAAGTATGGGGTCGGTTGTTGGGGAAAAAGTAACGCGATTAATGGAATTGGCTTATGAAAAAAAAATTCCGGTTGTAATTGTTTCCTCCTCCGGCGGAGCCAGAATGCAAGAAGGAATACTTTCATTAATGCAAATGGCAAAAACATCTCAAACCATCGCCAGGCTTGCGGAGGTTTCCGTTCCGTACATTTCAATTTTAACCGATCCTACCACGGGTGGAGTTTCAGCTAGTTTCGCTATGCTCGGGGATATTAATATGGCTGAGCCTGGCTCCCTTATTGGTTTTGCAGGGCCGCGAGTGATTGAACAGACCATAAGACAAAAACTTCCCGACGGATTTCAGCGCTCCGAATTCCTTTTACAGCATGGAATTCTTGATTTGGTTATTCATCGCAGGCAAATGAAATCAATTCTTTCCAAGATTTTAAAACTTTTAAACTGAGGCAATTTCCCTCCCTATGCCCCTTGAGTTTGAATTCGAACGTCCCATTCTTGAACTTGAAAAACGCTTAAGAGACCTTCAAAGCCTTTCAGAAGAAGGGCATATTGACCTTTCGCGCGAAATAAATGCCATTGCGTCGAAAATTGAAGCTATGAAAATCGATATTTTTAAGAACCTTGAACCCTGGCAGGTTGCTCAAATTGCGCGTCATCCCCAGCGGCCAAACACGCTTGATTACATCAATATTCTTTGCGGAGATACTTTCGTGGAAATTCATGGAGACAGGGAATTTCACGATGATCCTGCTATCGTCAGCGGTTTTGGGATAATCGAGGGAAGAGCGGTGGCTCTAATCGGTCATCAAAAGGGGCACGATACGAACGAAAATTTGTTTCGAAATTTTGGAATGCCCCAACCCGAAGGTTTCCGAAAAGCTCAACGATTGTTACGCCTTGCGGAAAAATTTAAGAAACCCATTATTGCTTTTATCGATACGCCTGGAGCGTTTCCCGGAATTGGAGCGGAAGAAAGAGGTCAGTGCGAGGCCATTGCCCATAACATAATGCTAATGGCAAGAATTAAAGTTCCGGTTTTGTGTTTTGTGATCGGCGAAGGCGGAAGCGGGGGAGCCCTTGCAATCGGGGTTGGTGACAGGGTTTTCATGCTGGAAAATAGCGTGTATTCGGTCATTTCCCCGGAAGGTTGCGCGGCAATTCTTTGGAAAGATGCCTCCAAAGCAAAAGATGCGGCAAAAGCCATGCGAATTGTTTCATCGGATCTAATGTCGCTTGGCGTAATTGATGGAATTCTTCGGGAACCAATCGGTGGAGCGCATCATGATTACGAATTCGCGGCTACTTCGGTTCGAGAAACCATTTCTACCCATCTTCCCGTTTTACAGGCAATGACCCAAAACGATTTACTTGAACGCAGGTATAAGAAATTCCGCTCCATGGGTAAATTTAAAATTTCACCCGAGATAGAAGATGCCTGAAAGAAAAAAAACTCCACATGAGGAAAGAGAAAATTTTTCTCCTAAGGGCCGTCCTAGAGCAGATTTCCCGAAAGAAAACCATTTTCCTGAATCCTCGCCTCCCGAAGATTTAGAAGATTCCGAACCATTACCCGTACCCGAACGGGAGAAGGTCGAATCGATTTTCGACGATTCCGTAAAACTTTACCTTCAAGAGCTAACCAAGCTTTCCCTTGCGACCACCGCTGAAGAAGTAAGCTTCGCCAAGCGCATCCTTGAGGGTGACCCGGAAGCAAGAGAGGCACTTATTACCGCTAATTTGAGGTTGGTGGTGAGCATCGCCAAAAAGTACACCAATCGCGGTCTTCTTTTTCTTGATCTCATCCAAGAGGGTAATCTTGGGCTTCTTCGCTCAATTGAAAAATTTGATTATACTATGGGGTATAAATTTTCAACCTATTCCACTTGGTGGATACGGCAGGCAATAACTCGCGCCCTGGCTGAACAGGCACGCGTGATACGAATTCCGGTCCATATCATGGAGATTGTAAATAAACTAAAAAAAATCATTCGTACTTTCGCCCAAGAGCATGGCCGAGAAGCCACTACCGAAGAGCTTTCCAAATTGATTGAGCTCCCCCCGGAAAGAGTTGACGAGATAATTCGTTTAACCCAAGAACCCGTTTCCCTTGAATTAACAGTGGGAAACAAAGAGGATTCATCCCTGGAAGATTTTATTCGCGATGTTGATTCCCCAAGTCCCGAGGAATGCGTGATAGATTCCCTCCTAAAAGAACAAATCGAGAATGTAATGAGAGATTTGGCCGAAAAAGAAAGACAAGTTTTAACTCTTAGATTTGGTCTCGACGACGGGATTCCCCGATCCTTGGAAGAAATCGGACGGATACTTTCCGTTACGCGAGAGCGCGTTCGTCAAATCGAAGAAAAGGCTTTAAAAAAATTAAGATCGAGTAAAACCCTTAATTTAAAGGATTTTTATAACAGGTAGTTCGATCGAAAAACTTTAACCACCGCTTTTTCCAAACCAACTTATAAAAGCTATTGAAAAATGTTTTTTCGTGTTACCAAACTCTTCAATAAAGCGAGTTTTTCAATTCGTAATTGTATGATTTTTCTAACCTCAAAATGATAAAATTAACAATCATGCTTTCAACAGGTTTTCGTTTTAGACCCCAATTTTTTTGTTGTCTTTTTCTAAGCCTATTCTTAGTTAGCCCTGTTTCAGCAAAGGTACGCTGTTTGATAGCTTCCGGGGCGTACGGGGTAGCCGCAACCGGTCATCCCGAAGCTACCAAAGCCGCCTTAAAAATCCTTGAGATAGGCGGGAACGCTATAGATGCCGCAGTAACCGCCGCCTTTGTTCTCGGGGTTGTTGAGTTTTCAAATTCGGGTCTTGGGGGCGATGGACATTGCCTGATTTTCCACCCTTCCGGAAAAGTTGAAGCATGGGATGCTTCGATTCTAAAACCCGCGAACGTAGTTTCACCTTCAACGGTTCTGGGAATCCCAACCGAACCGTCTTTGTTACTCACCCTCCAGGATCTTTATGGAAACCGTTCATTACCGGAGATAATGGCTCCGGCAATTCGTTTGGCAAGCGGAGGATTCATCGTAACCGGTTATTTAGAACAAATTTTGGCGGAGAGAATTAGAGGGTTTGATTCCGCAGGGGTTGACATGTTTGCTCCGACCGGCAGACCTTTTCGGTCCGGAGAGCTTTTAAGGCAACCCGCACTTGCTGAGACATTATTGGAAATGTCCATGGATCATGGATATTCTTTTTACAATGGAAACAGCGCAAAAAAGATTTTATTTGATTTAAATAAACACGGTTCTCGATATAGTTTTGCGGATCTAAAAAACTATCGGCCCGAAAGGGTGCAAGAAGTATCCCTTGATATAGGCTCCTGGAAACTAGTAGGAAATCCCCCTCCATCTTCTTCAGTGGTCACGATGGCAATCGTAAAACAACTGCTTCAAAACAAATTTTCCCCATTCCATTCAAATGCGCTGGAAATTTTCCTAAACGTTTGTTCTAAAATCCTTACCTTAAAATATTTTTTTCTTGCGAAATGCCTTGGTAATCCCCAAATTTTTTTTTCTCCTCCTGGTGAGCTTCCCAATTTTGACCTTCAAACCAATTTTTCTAAAGGCGCTAGAAAAGAAAATTCGCGAGAAGACCGTGAAGAGACGACTCACCTTGCAATCATTGATAGCGAAGGCCGCATTGTTTCAATGACGTTAACTCTTGGCGAACATTTTGGAAGCGGAATTTTTTCGCCGGCGGGTTTTTTCTACAACTCAGAATGCCGAAATTTCCAGGAATCAAGAGGAAAATATCCCAAAAACTACCCAAAAAATAAAGGTCCTATTTCGGGGAAATCCCCAATCTTGGTATTTCGGAATGGGAAACCCGTGATGGCTATGGGAGGGGCCGGAGGAAATCGCATTATGTGCAATTTGGCTTACGTAATTGCCTCCGTTTTAACGGGAGAGATGACCCTTGCTCAGGCCCTACATTACCCGAGAGCTTTCCAGGATTTTGGGAAAAATGTAAAAATCGAATGGCGAAAAGATAAAACCGCTATTTCCAGACTTGAAAAAGCGGGAAAACAAGTTGAAATTAAGGGAGCCGGGAATGATTATTTTGGTCTGATTTCAGCGGTAGAAATAGCTTCTTCAACTCTGGTCGCGGTCGCTGACTATCATCGCGACGGAGCGGCAGGCGCAATAACAAAAGATCCTGACGCGCCGAGGAAGTTTCGGATTGAAGCTCTTCTTTGGCGAAAAAGAGGGATTTCGGATATTTCCGTCGCCGAACCCGTAGAATGCCCGCGCCAACGCGGATCGGGTTGGAAAGTCCTCCCTTCAGTTGATAACCACTTTTTTTTGGATGGGCCGACAAAGCGAAGAGAGGTATCGCTTCCTCAACCCGCTTCCGCCCTTAGAATTGTACAAGATGTAACTATTTTTCCGGCTCTCCCATCTTTTTCTGCTGCGCATTGGGAAAATCCGAAGCTTTGGTTGGAAAAACCTGACCTTGGAAAGAATGAGAAGGCATTTATTTCAAAAATTCCCGCAGGGTTGGTCGGTAAAAAACTTGTTGAGTGGCTTATCGGGGAAATCGGTTTCCGCGTTAGTTACAGAACCGGCGGCGGAGGCGAGGACGGCGAGTCGCTTCTTTCCGTGGGCTTTGGAGATTGCAGCGGAAAAGCTCGTCTAATGAGAGATGTGCTTTTGGCGAAGGGAATTCCTTGTCGGCTTGTTGGAGGGGTCATTTTGCGCGAAGGTCTCTCAAAGACCACTCATATTTGGAACGAGGTTTTTCTCGAAGGGAGATGGATACCGGTTTGTTCCACCAATTATATTTTTGGAAGAATTCCCGCAAACTGGTTAATTTTGAGATATGGTGAAGCCAAAACCCTTGAACCTGAGGGAAAACTTGTTTTTCATGTTCGCGAACTTCCTGCTTTGGCTGATATTCCTGCTTACGGGGAGAGAGCCAACCGTTCTAGCCCAACCGATTTTGAGTAATTATCTGTGGATACCAATCAGATGGCAGACCTTGTTTTGAAATTTATCTCAATAATGGTAATGAAAATCCGGAGAAAAAATTCATAATCGATCTATGTGAACCTATCCATCCGTTGTAATATGCTTTGGATATCAATTGGTGTATTATTTTGAATAATACCAATTTCCTTAAGGGGGGTATGGTGAGGCGAAAACGCTTGAACCGGAGGGGAAACTGGTTTTCCGCGTTCGCTTGCTTCCTGCTTTGCCTGATGTTCCTGCTTACGGGGAGAGAGGCAACCATTCTAGCCCAACCGATTTCGAGTAATTATCTTCGCCAGGCAAGGCTAGATCAAGGAAAATCTAGGTCACAGGTTGACTCAATCGGTTTTACAAACTCAAAGTTTATAAGCGCCTCGGAGTTTTCAAAGGAGATGAAGGCGAGAACCGAAAACATTGTAATCGAGCTGAACACCAACTTTAACGCATTTCAAAAAGATTTTTTGCCAAAGTTAGCGGCAATTTCCGAGCAACTGGAAACCGTAGGGTTAAAATTGACCGGGACGGGATCTATCTCATCAGGAAAACCTTCTCAATTAAAAAAAATCAAGAATACCATAAAATCACATTTTTATGAGATAACCCACATTCAAAATTCATATTTGTTGAAATCGAATGGGGTCCCACCAAAAATACTGGTCAAATTCAAAAAATAAGACCTCTTACATTTAAAATGAAACGTCCGTTCCGCCCCCTTCCTCAGGGGGTTTATAATCCGGGGGCGGGGGTGGCGGGCTGTTATCGTTTGCTCCTTGGTCGTCGTGCAAATCCGAGGGGTTTTGCTCTCCTCCATCCGGTGGTGGGGGGGGGGGGGCCTGGTCTTGCCCGTCTTCGCCGGAATCAGGGGGCGGCGGCGGAGGAGGAGGGGGAACATTTTCGCCTCCATTCGCATCTTCGTGCGGTTCGGTTTGATCTTCCGGCGGAGGAGGCGGGGTGTCGTCTGAAGTAGAATTGATGGCTTGGTCATCCGTTGGAGGCGGCCCAGCCGCATTTTCATAGGGAGGCTTATCCGCATAGGGCGCTAGTTCTGTGGGGGTACGATTCCCCGGAAGCGTGGAATCATCGGGCGGAATATAAACATTCTCGGTTCCGGCGGCTTCAATTTTCTTTAGGGTAAGGCTTTCAATAATTCTATCTCGGATATTGGTGAAATTTTTTAGCAAAGGAAAGGAATTATGATAAAAATTAAGTACTACCAAATTGGTTCCAAGGGGGATAATAACCATATGCGCAAACAAGTTTTTCCCGCTTTTCTCAAACCGAAAAATAATATGGCCGATATCAACGCCCGCAATGTCTCCCTTCCATTGATCAAACAGCTTTGGGTGCAACGGAAGCAAAGTACTTTTTAATTGGCTTGCTACTTCCTTTAAACCTTGTGGTTTCGAATACATTCGGCCTTGAACATGGATAAGAATTTGCCCCTCAAACGCTGAAATAGAAAATAGCAAACCAGGGCTTACTTTTTCGCGCACCTTGAAATACTCCGGAATTTTCAGGTCAATGTTGAATTCATTGTTATTTATTAGGGAATATTTGAATTCACTCCCATAAATGGGCCTAAGCTCTTTAATGTATTCAAAAATTTTCTTGTTTCCCATACCCTTTTTAAATGCATCGCTGTAGCGCTTATTATTAATTACGTAATCGTATATCTGCCATTGGTCCTCAACATACCTTCCATATACGGTGAAATTTTGAAAGCCTTTTGTCGTTTTTACTTTGATCAAAACTTTACATTGAGTGTTTTTTAACCTGGGGTTCGAATAATAAAATTTCGCCCCTTTTGCAAGCCGGTTCATTATTCTAGAAAGAAACCGAAATTCATTTCTTTGGGCTTGTATCTGGTAGGAATACAACTCCATGTATTCTTTCTTCCCCAGGTTTTGAATCTGGTCGGAGAACAAAATAGATAAAAAAGTTCTTATATGGAAGTTAGCTAAACATTTATCATACTGACCATCCATTAGGCCGTTGATAAAGTCTTGAACCACTGGAATTGGCGAGGGAAGCTCATTTTCAGAGCCGGGGGGGTCCGGGATATCGTTTTCGAGCGCAGGTTCGTTGCCTTGGGTATTGGCATGATTAACCGCAAAAGTACAACTACAAAAAAACAAGAAAACCGCCAGCGCGAAAGTTTTTGCAAATCTCTTCATATACATTGTTTTAGGTTAAATCAGCAAAGCAAATTTTGTCAAATCAAATATTCGCCAGATTTTCGCGCAAGCTATCAAAACTGTCATGGACGCGAATGAGGCAATTCCAAGTAACCTTTTCTTAGCTACATTGGCCCAAACAAGATTAGAAAAAGCTTTGCGAATTTTAATGCGTTTTCCATGCTAAATGTGCTAAATTCTGCTTGGAGGAAACGGCAGTGACTGAAGAACGCAAGCCATCGGGAACCCCTGAGCAACCTCAAACTTCCAAGTTTCAAAAACTTGATGAAGCCTCCAAAAAAATAAAGGGAAAGGTTGAGCAGGTAAAAAAAAGCATTCAAGCCGTTGACTGGAAGGCAAAGTTCCTTTTTGCCCTGCAAACTCTGATCCTTTTATCAATTGTTGCCTTGCACGGCTATTCCACCATCGATAATTTTAGATTGGCGACGAATTTGAAATTCGTTTGCCTTGCCACCGCCTTTATTACGTTGCTTTCCTCTTACAAGTTATTTCGCGTCTTTGGACCGGGCCATGCGGCCGTTTTTGGTTTCTCGCTTTTCATCTTGCCCATTGCCATTTCAGCTATCTCTTTTGGAGGTCCTAATGACAACGGCTTTATGTTGGCAAACCAAGGAACCGGTTTCTGGGCAAGCGCAACCTGCCTTGGAACCATTCTTGTCATGGGGTCATGGCTTTACACCAGGGAAATTCCAAGCTTTCTAAAGCATCTTTTTGCGATTCCACTGCTCTATTGTTCGCTTGGTTTTCTCGTAGGGATGTTTCAGGGAGCCCCTCTCGATTTGGTAGTCCTTGGAACCGGATTCCTTCAGTCGATACCCTTCATCGCCCAGCCGGCTAGCCTTTATTTGAACCTTGTTCTTCCGGTTTTTCTCGGAATCATTTCCCTGCTGGGACTTTCTTCAATTTTCCGGGGTGAACGAGAAAAAATCCCAGGATTAACCGCGGTCGGCTTGTTTTTCCTATTGCCTTTCGTAATGGGAATTACGACCATGAACCGTTACTTGATTCCCAACATTTCTTTTTTGGTAATGGGGAAACCCGTTGGAATAGGTTATACCAAGCTTTCCTATTCCTCTTCCTGGGACGCCAAAGATAACGGATCGCATGATCATGAAATTGAGGTTCAAACAAAAGATTTTAAACCTGAAAAAGAACCAAATTATGAGATGAATGCCAGCTTGGTTCCTTCCTCGGGGTTTGGTCAAAAAACAAAAATTACTCTTTCAGTAAAAGACAAAAAGCGGGGAAATGACATTTTAAACCTGGTCGCAAAGGATTTTTTAGTATTTGAAGACGGAAAAAAACAGGACCACACTCTAGATGTTTTATTAGATCGAAAAAGTTTAAAGACGATGATCGTCCTTTGTCTTGACTTTTCGGGAAGCATGTCTTCCGCCCAAAAGGACCTAAGATCCGCGGCAAAGTCTTTCGTTGAGAATATGCGAACGGGTTATGAAGTTGAACTGATCACTTTCGCTGGTAATGTTTATCTTACGACTAACGGCTTTACAGGCGATCAAAAGACCCTCCTTGCCGCAATCGACGGCCTTAACGCCGGCGGGGGCACCCCAATGTACGATGCTGTTACTCAAGCGTTTGTAGATCTTGAAAAGCATCCTGAGGCACGCGGAATCGTCGTCGTTTTCTCCGACGGCGCGGATACCGGAAGTAGAAATAGCAGGGAAGCCACTTTCGATCGAGTTAAAGACAAGGGAATTATTCTATTTGCTATCGGCCTTGGCGATGAGTTGGTTCAATCGGGCGGCGATAAAGTAATGATGAAAATGGCGGGGTTAACCGGCGGAAAATACTTTTTTGTCAAAGATGCAGGCGACCTATCTAAAACTTTTGCGCAGGTTTTAGATTTCATTTCTTGTCAGTATAACCTCCAATACGAGAAAGAATTGCCGCCCCCCCCGATGATCCACCTCACAGATCCCAAACAGGGTGCGGAGTTTTCAAAACCATTCTCAATTAGAGCGGATGTGAAAGGAAAAACCCAGCAAGTTGATTTTTTCCTCGACGGAGTTCCAATCAAATCTTTTACGGAAAAGCGTGAAGGAATTTTTGAGTTCTCGGGGGAAAACCCCGATGATTACGATGCAGGAAAACACGTAATCATGGCTCGGGTGAAAGACGCCTTCGGTCGTGTTGCTGAGGATAAGATGGAAGTTTCCTTTAAGCGCCAACTCCCTCAAATTTCTATTTTAGAACCGGCGGAAGGAAGCGTGGTTTGGAAGGACGGGTCATTCAAAGCCGGCGTAAAAGGGCAATTCGTAAAGGAAGTGATTTTCCTTGTCGATGGGAAACCAATCAAGACTTTCTCGGGGAAGAGCCAAATTTTTTGCGAACCGTTTTCTTTCAAAAGCTTTGGTGAAGGTCTTCACGTTTTTAAAGTACAAGCTATTATGACAGACGGTCGAAAAACGGAAGTATCCTCATCCTTTAAGGTTATCATTCCGCGCCCAAGCGTGAAAATTATCTCACCCGGGGACAAAACCCAAATTTTTGGGGAAGTTCCGGTAATGATCGAGGCGGATAGCGGTTTGCAGGATGCATCCCTCCTTTGGGTTAAGCTCTTTTTAGACGGAAATGAATTCCAACAATTCCAAGGAAAACCTTTTAAAAAAATATGGAACACCGACACGGCTTCGGAAGGAGAACATATTTTAAAGGCCGTAGCCCAAAATGAATGCGGAGAAGTCTCCGAGCACTCGATTTCGGTAACCGCTATCAAGCCAAAGTTCTTCGTTTCATTTTCGGGGATTGATCCGGGACAAGTTCTTCGAACAAAGACTTCCGGAAAATTGCTTGTGGTTAACGAACAGCCAAGTACCACAATCGAGAAAATCGAACTTTTTATCGACGGAAAACCGTTTCAGACTCTGAAATCTCCGCCATGGGAATTCTTCATCGACGTTTTGAAGTTTCCCGAGGGAGAGCATGAACTTCGCGCTGAAACCTACCGTTCCGACGGGAAGATTTTTACCTCCTCCATTCGTTTTGTCGTACACCCTCCAAAGAAAGTTGTTTTGTACTTTTCAGTTAGGGATGAAAA
>JACPTH010000325.1 GCA_016192885.1 bacterium
CGTTTCAGCAGGAGAGGAGAAAAAAGTGTTAAGGTCATAATTTGGTAGACAAGCCATTCCTAGGATTTCACCCGTGTAGGGGTCAATTACAATCGCCGTTGCATCGATTGGTTTATATTGCTCGACCAGCTTTGCCAATTCAGTTTCAAGAATATGTTGTATAAACGAGTCAATTGTTAGGGATAGGTCGCTTCCCCCAGTGGGAGGTTGCAAAACGCGCAATCTGGGAGGGCCTGCCTCGCCAAGGCTGACGTCTTCTTGGACCGCGAACCCCGGATATCCCCGAAGAGTTCGGTCAAACAACAATTCTAAGCCCTCAAGACCGCGGCCGTCTTTCCCGCAGAACCCGATAAGATTCGACCCGAGAGAATTTTGCGGGTTGATTCGCTTAAAACCCTCCTCAAGAACTATACCCGGGAGTCCAAGCGAGAGAATCCTTGAAGCGGCGTGGCGATCCAAATCTTTTGCCAGCATTAAGTAACCTTTGCGGTTATTGATCTTTAAAAGTATTTCCTCTCGGGTCATCGGAATAACTGAAGACAACATATTTACGGTATTTGAAATCGACTTTACTTCCCTGGTATACAAATATAAAGAATAAACTTCCACGGAAAGGGCTAATTCCGCCTTCTTTCGATCAAGGATTTTCCCCCGTTTTTTTTCAATGACCCGCTTACTTTGATGATTTCTTTCCGATCGATCAAGCCAGTCATCATATTGGAAAACGGTTAACTGAAACAAACGAACAACGTAGAGAAAAAGAACGAAGAAAATCCCGGTGAATAGAAATCCCGCGCGTTTGGTTCGTGTTCGCAGATCAAAAATCATTAGGCAGGCGTTTCCCAACGCGAAGTTTTGCCGATCTACTTCTTGGATTTCTAGAAATCTCTCTAATGTCGGGGGAAATGGGTTTTCTGGTTAAAACTTCAATCTCTGGTTTCCTGTGACAAACACAAATTGGAAATTTAGGTGGGCAAACGCAACCCTTGGAAGCTGCGGAAAAAAAGTTTTTTACTATTCTATCCTCGAGAGAATGAAATGAAATTACCGATATTCTTCCATTAGGCTTAAGGTACGAAAGGCCTTCTTTCAAGGCGATGGAAAGCTCGTCAAGCTCATTATTCACGGCAATTCGTAGCGCTTGAAATACCTTTGTTGCGGGATGAATTGAAACCCGTTTAAATCTGGATGGAATTGATTTGGTTACTAACAGTGCCAGTTCTTCCGTGGTTTCGAAAGCCTTGATCTTACGTTGGGCCACGATCTCGCGTGCGATACGCTTGGAAAACCTCTCCTCGCCAAAGGAAAAGAAAATTCCGACAAGTCGGTCTTCGCTCCAAGTATTAACTATATCCGCCGCGGTTAGGGAGTTTGCAGGGTCCATTCGCATATCCAGCGGGCCCGAAAGACGAAATGAAAAACCTCTTCCGGGAGTATCAAGCTGATGAGATGAAACTCCTAAATCAAGAAGGAACCCGTCGATCCCGGAAATTTTTAAATCGCTTAGAACTTCACCCATCAAAGATGCCCTAGAGTGAAAAAGCTTAATTCTTTGATTTTTGGAAACCCCTTCCGTTAGCTTAATAACTTCAGTATCCTGGTCAAACGCAATGCAAACCTTGATGGAGGGAAATCGCTCAAGTAAGGCTTGGGAATGCCCCCCAAAACCATAGGTCCCATCTACGAATACTTCGCCATTAGCGGGAAAACCCATTTCGAGAAACTGTTCCAAAAGCACCGGAACATGAGAATTTACACCCAATTTATATTGCCCCCGCTCATTGATTTTTGAGGAGCCCGATTGGTAACGGAAGGTAATAACGGCGTTTTGGGACAACCATTCCAAGTTCCTTTTTTGCCACATTTTCAATTCTAGATAACGATTGTAGCCTTGAAATCTCTGCGCGAATAGCGGCATTGTTCATTTCCAAACCTTCAGAAAATTTTGAGGATTGCTGGATTCGGAGTTTTACTTCAACCATCTTTGTGGACTGCCAAATGTAAACGGTAAACATTAACGACAATAACAAAACGGCAGTCAGATATAAACGAATAAATCGCTTTGTTTTTCCGCTTGAAATTGCAGAATCGCTTTCGCGTGAATAAATGAAACCGGAAGCTCCATGGGCTTTTCTGGTTTGAAAACTTAACGCAATCTTCCTGCTCAAAAACACCTCCGTTTATTTTCAAAAAACAAAATCGTTAGTCTGAAAGGGATTCGACAAAACACCCCAAAAAATTAAGAATTAAGTTTAACGACCTGGGATGCTTATCTGTTTGAAAGACTTTATAGCCTGTAGTCGATAATTGCCGTGATCCCAACCCCATGGACCCGATCGAGTTTTAAAGGATTCATGGACCCGCTAGGAACAAGCGCTTGAATGTTAAACCTATGACCTTTGTCGAAAGTC
>JACPTH010000020.1 GCA_016192885.1 bacterium
CGTATTTTTCGACCGACGCATCGGAAAAGTTCCCCGGTTTTTTAAAAAGATTCGTCAAAATTCCATAGCATTGTGGCCCGCTTGCGGCTAAGTTCAACCCAGGTTTTTACGTCGGCTTCGCGCCATAAAAACCTAAGGCTTTAAACGTCATTGATTCCATGTTGACCAAAAAGAAAATGCTGGACTTGCTAAAAGGGGAGCTATCGAAAGTTTTTTAAGCCACCTATGCAGAGGTATCAAAGAGCTGAAAGCAAAATGCATGATTGTGATTGATTATGGAATTTGAATGGGATGAAGCAAAGAATCAGGTAAATAAAGCTAAACGTGGAATTGACTTTAAAGATGCAAAGCAGGTTTTTGACGGAAGGACAATTAGTTTTATTGACCATCGATTTGATTATGGCAAAGAAAGAGAAGTAACATTGGGAATGCTTGGGGAAATGGTCGTGGTGATTGTTCACACCACCAGGGGTGAAAAAATCAGAATAATTTCAATGAGGAAAGCTAGGCCAAGAGAAAGGAGGTTTTATGAAGAGGAAGTTTTTCTCTGACATGGAGCGGCTTCGGAATATGAAGGATGATGAAATAGATTTGTCCGAGTGTCCGGAATTGGATGACGAATTTTTTAGAACGGCGACCGTGGTAAAACCGGAAAGCAAGACGACGATGCTTATTGACCGGGATATTCTCGAATGGTTCAGAAGCCAAGGAGAAGGATATCAGGAAAAAATCAATCATCTTTTACGGAATTACATAAAAACCCGACAGTTAAAGAAAGCTTAAAAAAACAAAGATTTTGCAGGGTAGCGTGGCGGAAAGAAAATCTTCCATTCCGCGCTTTTTTAATTTTAGAACCCTCGCCCGCCTCGGTTTGCTCCGGTTTCCGCGAATCAGCTTTTTCGTTCAGGCGGGCACGCGCCTTTGGCGCTGTGGGGGTTTTGACCTTTCGAATCGCACCCCTAGCCGAGGGTTTACCCCCCCAAACCCCCTCATTCCTTGGCTTACCCCTTTGCGGTAAGGGTGCCTCTTCATTCTCATTGGGGGGGTAAACCATCTCAACAGGGGTGCTAAAATTTCAATTCACCCCGCTCGCTTCTCATTCGCTCATTCAGTCGTCATCCTTGACTCCTTCAGTCGCTTACTCGTCGCTCGCCTCCCTCTTGAAATTTTTACGAAAAATCAAAACCCCCACGGCTTCCCCTTCGGTGAAGCCGCCCGCCTGTTTCACTCGCATTCCATCTTTCATGGTTTTTCCAGCGTGTACCCGGGGCATCCCCGTTTCGCATCGTGGGTTCCCACCGAAAAGGCAGAAATAGCCGAAAAATAGCTGATGTTGTGGTTGGGGCAATCTTCGGAAAATAGATAAGATGTCCCCGAACACACGGAACACAAAGCCTCTTAGGTACGCTATACTAGCAAAAACTTTTGTCAGAGGTTGCCTATGAAAATGCTAGCTTTGGTGGCGATTTTTTTGCTTACTTGTTCGATTGGGTTTGCGGTTGAGGTCAATATTGATGAGTTGCGAAAAGCTGCGGAACAAGGGTACTCTGCCGCTCAAGGGAGCCTTGGGCTTTGTTACGACCTGGGGCAAGGCGTTCCGCAAGATTACAAAGAAGCAGCGAAATGGTATCAGAAAGCTGCTGAACAAGGGAACCCTGCCGCTCAATACCTCCTTGGGAGTTGTTACGACCTGGGGCAAGGCGTTCCGCAAGATTACAAAGAAGCCGTGAAGTGGTATCGCAAAGCCGCGGAGCAAGGGAAGGCGACGGCTCAATGGAGCCTTGGACTTTGTTACAAGCTGGGGCAAGGCGTTCCGCAAGATTACAAAGAAGCCGTGAAGTGGTATCGGAAAGCTGCGGAACAAGGGTATACTGCGGCTCAACTGAACCTTGGGAGTTATTACAAGCTTGGGCAAGGTGTTCCACAAGATTACAAGGAAGCAGTGAAGTGGTACCGCAAAGCTGCTGAACAAGGGAATACTGACGCTCAATTCCTCCTTGGGAGTTGTTACTACCTGGGGGAAGGTGTTCCACAAGATTACAAGGATGCCGTAAAGTGGTATCGGAAAGCTGCTGAACAAGGGGATACTGCCGCTCAATACCTCCTTGGGAGTTGTTACGACCTGGGGCAAGGCGTTCCGCAAGATTTTGTTTTGGCACACATGTGGCTTAACTTGGCTGCGGGGGAAGGGGATAAAAATGCGCAGGAACTCAGAGATAGACTCGCAAAAAAAATGACACCAGCTCAGATCGAGAAAGCCCAAGAACTGGCTCGGAACTGGAAGCCCAAAAAAATGGAATGATCGAAGCGAAGGGTAGCATTATCTCAATGTTTTCCTCATAATTGCTTTGTTTGCCTTGCTGATTTATCATAGGGGTAAGATTTTACATCATACTGAAAGGGAGTGTGTTAGTCATAATCGGTATGCAACATGATAAAGGATTTTCATAAACGATGGGAGCAAAGTTTGTACAAATCTTGACCGGGGCAAACAATTTTAGGGTATTTTTTTTGAAAAAAGAATTTTTAGTGTTGGAAAGTTATGTTTATCAATTTCATACGGGAATTCACTTTTCGCCCCCAAAAAAATTACGCGAACTGTGATTTACTTGAAACAAAATACGTTTTGTCTTCATAATATTAATTGAAAGGAGTTACATCCATGCTTTCAAAAAAAACCTGTAGGCGTTTTTCACTCGTTACCCTTCTTTTCTTTTTTCTATCCCTTGAGGGAGTCAGGGTTCTGGCCCAAGACATCCTTGACTCTCCAACCACCCAGGAAGGTTTTTCAACAACCGGAACCGGTGGAAACACCGGGACCTCTTCCACAAGCAATCCAAGCACCGGAACCGGAGATGGAACTAGCACATCAAATTCAAACGCCGGCACCGAAGTGGCCGCGGAACCCTTGACCGTTCCCAAGAACGAGGAAGAATGCGTGTTGGTCGAACCTTTTGGAAGATACAATATTCCCGCCTTGGAAATCGCTGAGGGAGAAAGTTGGAACCGAGGACCCTGCGGGCAATTCGCGATGACTTCGTCCATGAAAGGGCGCGGAAAAAACGTTCGTTTTGTTAACGTTCTTAAGGAAATGAATCCGCTTAACATTTTCACCGTTCCGGTTGACCTTGTACGTTTTGCGATAAGCAAGGGATTTTCTTGCTCCCAGGAAAGTCATCAAAGCATTAATCGGCTTTTGAGCGAGATTAGATCGACCAAGCGCTCGGTATTGTGCCTGGTTCATGCGTCAGAATTGGAGAAGAGCGGCGATTCATATAAAATCAAGAAACAAAATGAGCCCCATTGGGTAAATGTTGTTGGATTCCGCCTTGCAAAGGGTGAACCTAAGGAAATTTTTTTGAAAGATTCTTATTGGGCAAATGGAAGCGGTAAAGTTAAATCCATGCCGGTAAGTGAGTTTGACTTTCTCTGGAAAGAGAATGTCGGTATTGCCAAGGTTATGCTCGACCCCAAAAGGCTTCTACTGATTCTTGGAGCGGCTGACAGCGCGGATTTTTTTGACCATTTAAGCAATTATTTTACCTACATGAGCGCCGGGGAAGTGCTGGCGAGTTCGGTTACAACCGGCGCAAGGGCCTTAGATGCCATGTACAGGGGATTTATCAAGCTCTTCACCACGGGTAATCCCATGGAACTCATCCGAGGCGCCAACCATCTTGTGAGCGCAGCTACCAAACTTGTCGGCGGATTGGTCGGGTTTGTAACCGTGAAAATTGGCGAGGGGATAAGCCATGCGGGTCGCTGGTTAATGGATCAGGGCGCGAATCTCTGGAAAAATGGCGGGATCTTGGGAAAATTTGTCGCAATTCCGTTTTTGGTTTTAGGCAGCGCTCTAAAAATAATTGGCGGTGTTTTGCAGGTTGTTGGTAATTTGGTAGCCTCGGTTTTCGAATCGATTGGAAATCTTGTCGAGGATATCGCGAATGCAATAGCTGATTTCTTTGGCGCGATTCTCGATGCGATTAATCCTTTAAATTGGTTTTAATCCCAGTTCCAATTGTTCAAAAAAGTGAAGAATAGGGTGGTTCGAATCTCTAAGATTTTCGGGCCGCCCTTTTTTTGTTTTATGAAATTACGAATGAAAATGCAAAAAAGATTTTTCCAAGCAATAGGATTTCTTTTTTTCACCCAATTGTTGTTCCCTCAAGTTTCTGGCGGAAATCAATATAAATTTCAAGTTTCGGTTGATCCTAGAGTTGAATTGGTGAGCATCGCATTTTATCTCGCAGGGAATCCGGAGTATCGGAAAGGCCGTATTAATTCTTATCTGGTTGAAATTGAATCTAATTTTGGGTCAAATCGGCATCCATTAGTTCTTGAGGCGATTCGTCTCAGGCAAAAAAGAGGAATTTCATACGACGCTCCGATGAGTTTGGCGATTCATGTCTCGAACGACGGAAATTTTCAAGAACGAATCCCATTTTCACCCATTCCTGAAGGTCTTGACAAAAGATGGACCTCCGATGAATCACGAAAATTTTGTCTTTTAGCCCGGGAATTTTCGAAACAGACGAACTTTCAGGTTTTTTTTGACGGTCACAAGCTTTTTTACGAACAAGCCGTAAAACGTTTAAGAAACTTACTTGACACTAACGCTCATGGGGAATGGTTCGATCGCTTTTTCGGGTTTACCCCAAAAGGTAAATTCAATATTATTTTAGCGCCGGTAAACGGGCCTCATAGCTATGGTCCAAGGTTTATTTCCGGAGACACCCAGGAATTTTATTGCATCCTTGGAATTTGGGGTAGCGACCCGGGGGGAAATCCTTACTTTGAAAAGGATACCATTCCTTGGATAATGCATGAGTTTAGCCATTCATACCTGAATCCGCTAGTTTCAAAATTTGAGACCAAGCTTGCTTCTGCTGGGTCTATCCTTTTTGAGGCCGCAAAGCCTAAAATGCTCAAAATGGCTTACGTAGATTGGAAGACCATGATAGAAGAATCGCTTGTACGCGCGGTGGTCATTCAATACGTTTCGGCATACGACGGGGTAAGCTCCGCTGAAAAGCTGGTTCAAACCGAGATTCAAAACGGCTTTCCATGTATGCGGGAATTGGTCGATTTGTTGGGGGAGTTTGAAAGAACTCGTGAAGCCCATGCTTCCTTAGAAACTTTCTTTCCCCGCGTTGTGGATCTTTTTAACGCCTATTCGAAAAACTTGGTTAAGAAAGAATAGGGTTTATAGATTTATCTGTTTCCAGCGATTGTCATTCTATGGTAAACTTCCAACGATTTCTATTAGAAAGTCAGAGATGCCATGGCGCCGGATGAATCCTTTTCCTTTCTTCCAAAACTAAAGCCTCTTTTAGCCGCCTTATTGGAAAAGTTCAAGGCGGGGGATTACATAACCCGCCGGGAATCCGCGATTGCGTTGTCCAAGTTTAAGGGGGAAAGAGCCACTGATTTTCTCCTTGAAACTTTTGAGAGCGATAACATACAAGATTTTTTGGCTTTGGCTTTGGGTAACTTGGATAACCAAAAGGCGATTTCCTTGCTTATTCACGCTTTGAATGATTCTCAATATGAAGTTAGGTTTAATGCCGCCCGAGCGCTGGGAATGATCCAAAACAACGAAGCTTTCAATGTACTAATGGAAGCATTAAACGAGTACGCCGATAACATTATTTCCGGCGGTGGGGCAAAAGAAAAGCAAAGCAGATTGTTCTTTGAGGAAGAAACCATTATTTCAGCTATAACATCTCTTGGGAAGCTGAAAAACCATCTTTCTACCGCGCTTCTTAAGAGAATTCTTGCGCAGGAAAAGAGCCCGCGCATTCGTTCCGCGGTAATTATAGCATTAGGTTTGATGGCCAGCGAAAGAATGCTTCCCATATTTCAAGCCGCTCTTCGTGATGAAGACTCGCGAGTTAGGGCAAATGCGATTGAAGCGATTGAATCAATCAAGTCATCTTCGGTCGTTGGGATTTTACAGCCTTACCTTGAAGATTGCAGTAATCGCGTTCGGGCTAACGTTGCCAAGGCGATTTGGCGATACGGCGATTTTGACGTAAGCGAAACAATGTCTGAAATGTTGGAAAGCCAAGACAAATGGCAACGCGCTTCCGCCGCCTACGCGTTGGGTGAAATACGGACCCTGACGTTAGACGCAATGCCGTTCATGCTCTAAAAAAAATTGAATCCGCAAATGCTTTTCCATATTTGCAACCTTTGCTTGATGACCCGAGCCCCGATGTTCGGGTTCAAGCGGTTCTCGCGGTCACCCGATGCGTTCCCGAAAAAGTAATGGAAATTTTACCTTCACGCATAAGCGGGGAAGCAAATCCGGTTGTTCTTGCGACCCTTATTTCAAGCCTTGGCGAAACCGGAAAGACTGAATGTCGAGAACTTATTGGTCAATTTTTAGACAATTCAGATTCCAGAGTTGTCGCAAATGCCATTGATTCTTTGCAAAAATTATGTGAAAAAACTCCGAGTGTTTCCATCACCAAAAAAGTTGAAACCTACCTCTCCCACGAAGATAATCGCGTAAAAAGTAACGCGATAAAGGCTCTCTGGCATTGGAAACAGTACAATGTTCTTGACGACCTAAAGAACCTTCTTTCCAAAGGCGATGCCAAAAACCAGTTATCCGCGATTTTCGTTCTCGGAGAAATCGGGCACGCCATAAGTCTTGACGCTAAAATGGTGAAGGCCGTAAACGACGGAAGGGGCCAAAGTTCCTGAGATTCTCCCAAAAGCCGTTGAAGCCTCGCTTGATGAAGACCTTGAAAAAGCCGCAAATGCTACGATTGCCAAGGAATACACGATTGCCGAAAAAATTTACCTTAAAATAGTTAAGGTTCAACCCACAAATTTGAAAGCGGTATTAGGTTTAGGAAACGTTTCATTTGTCTTAAAGCGTTATCCTGAAGCCATTGAGCATTATGAAAAGGCGTTGGAAATTAACTCAAGTTTGGTAAAGGCGCATTACAATCTAGGCACTATATTCTATTTCCAAAAAGATTTCGAGAAAGCGAAAAAACATCTTTTAGATGCAGTCGCTTTATACCCAAAGTTGTTGGGCGCTTATCTTATTCTTGCGCAGATTTTCCAGCTTCAAGGCAAAACCAAGGATAGTATCGAATTATTATCGAAAGCAATTGAGCTTTCACCAAGAAATCCTATTCTTTTCCAAAAGTTGGCCCTTTTGCACCTTCACGCGAAACAATTTTTTCCCGCAATCGAAGTTCTCCTTCAAGCTGTATCTCTTTCTCCCCTTGATGTGGAATCAAATCTTTTTCTTGCATTTACCTACGGCCAAACCAAAAACGAGGTAAAAGCTTTCCAGGCCATTGACACCTGTCTACAGGCCTGCGCTCAGTCTCCAAATCCGGATGAAGCCCTCCGAAGCTTGCTCCAGAGTTATATGTATTTTAAAACCAACGTAGTTCCCAACGGTTAATTTTAGGCGGGTTGAACCAGAGTTTACTTTTAATGGCCAGGAGAAAATATGTTTGAAAAAGCAAATCGATATTGGAACTATAAAACCCATGAAATTGAATCTCTGAAGGGCCCTGAATTCCTTGAGAAATTAGGAGATTTGCTTGACGAAGCGGGGAAAAATGGGTGGGAGCTTGCTTTCTTGAACGATCGCTTCATGATACTTAAGCAGCTTTTTTTTCAATCAGAGACCAAGGAACCGCCTAATTCTAGAGGAAACCCTGAATTGTAAGCCTTTTTTAACTTGTTATTAACTGATTCAATTGAAAAAGTTTCAGGAATCGGTTCGATTAGATCAAAAGCGTTAAAAGAATTTGGGGTTCAAACCGCGTTTGACCTTCTTAGAATCGCTCCAAAAAGATATGAAGATCGTACTAATCTTCTTCCGCTTTCTTCCCTATTTGAAAGAAAACTTCCATTTGCAGGGCTTTTTCAAGCGAAACTAATCTCGCGCACAATAAAGCACATCCGCAGAAACATGTGCATTGTTTCAGCGGTTTTTTCCGATTCGGGCTCGAAATCCGTTCAAGCTCGATGGTTCAATCAACCATATTTGTTCAAAAACTTAAAGGAAAGCGAGACATACTACCTATTTGGGGAAGTTGTTGAGTTCGGGGGGAAACCCCAATTTGAAAATCCGGAGATCGAAAGAATTAATGATGAGGAGACCTCCCCAAATGCGAGCGGCTGCCTAACCCCAATCTACCCATCTTCTAAGGTACTTTCAAAGGCCAAGTTATCGCCGCGATTGTTGCGTAAAATCATTTGCGGTTTGTTTCAAACAATAGACTGGCAAGCTTCCTTTCCTAATTTTGATGGGCCGTTTCCTTAGTGCGCCGCGAATCCATAACGGGAAATTTTAGAAGCCAATATTCCCTGGATGTCGGCGAATTTGAACCCGGTTTTAGCCTTCCGTTTGTTTTGACTGGCGAGCAAAAAAGAACCTTGGGAGAAATTCTTTTTGATTTGTCACAACCTTTTCCCATGAATAGGTTATTACAGGGCGAAGTAGGATCGGGTAAAACACTCGTGGCTTTTTTAGCCATGAGGCATTTAAGCGAGGGAATTTACCGAGGCTCTCAATGCGCTTTTCTAGCTCCAACAGAAATTTTGGCAAGGCAACACGCCCAAAATTTTTCGCGCTATTTTCCCGAGGTTGCATCTAGGGTTGGATTGCTTACGGGAAGTCTCTCAAAATCCGCTAAAAATGAAGTACTAGAAAAAATTCGCTTGGCTCGGTTTTCTTACATTTTTGGAACCCATGCGTTGTTTCAGGAGAAAGTTATGATTCCGGGGCTGAATTTTTGCATTATCGACGAACAGCATCGTTTCGGGGTTTCCCAACGGAGATCTCTCATTGAAAAGGGGAAAGAAAGATTTCCCCACCTTCTTCTTATGACCGCAACCCCAATACCGAGATCTCTTTCCTTAACCATTTTTGGAGACATGGATGTTTCGACAATAAAAGAATTACCCCCCGGAAGAAAGCCCATAAAAACCAAATTGGCTAAATCCAGGGAAGAAGCCCTCCAGGAAATGAAAAGGCATTTGGCAAACGGGGGGCAAACGTATTTCATTTGCCCGTTGATTGAAAACTCTGAAAAAAATCAGTGGGTTTCAGTTGAGGAAGCACTTTCGCGGTTAACCAAAGCTTTCCCGGAGTATAAGGTGGCGGCAATTACGGGGAAACAATCGTCTGACGAGAAGAATTTGGCAATTGATTTGTTTCATTCCGGAAAGATTCAAATTCTTGTTGCGACTACGGTGCTTGAGGTGGGAATCGATAATCCGAATGCCACCGTAATGGTCATTGAAAATGCGGAAAGATTTGGTCTTTCGCAACTCCACCAACTTCGCGGTCGAATAGGCCGCGGAACCGTTTCCTCGATTTGCATTTTGGTTAGCCCATCGGGGGAAGATTGCGAAAGGCTTAGCGTTTTTTCCGAAATTAATGACGGGTTTTTACTTTCAGCGGAAGACCTTCGTTTCAGGGGCGCCGGGGATATATTAGGGACCAAGCAATCGGGGTTTTCCCGCCAGATTTTTTCACAATTAGGGCGACTTGATATCATTGAGAAGGCAAGAGAGAGAGCTCTTTCCATTTTGACGAACGAACTTCCTGAGACCCGTGAATGGTTTTTGGATAGAATGCGAGAGAGTTTCGGCGGAGATTTTGACGATTTTTTAAAGGGCGGTTAGACTTGTTAGAAAGAAAAAACCGCCCAGGAAATCTGTTCCGGGCGGTTTCTAAGGAAAGCTGAGATTTTTTTCTTTAAAGTTTATCCGGGGAAGTTTCGCGTTTAGACTGCCATACGGCCCAAAGGATGAGTACGACTGAAACGCCGACGGCGATCATCCACGGATTATCTATTCCTTTGGAAACGAAAGTCGCCGGAATAGAAAAGTCCAAAGCCTCTTTGGGC
>JACPTH010000326.1 GCA_016192885.1 bacterium
AGGTTTTTTTCATCCAGTATTTCATAAACCGCCGGTCTAATCACCTCGCCGATGATTTTGACCCTCGGGCCAACGGTTGGGACGAAAATCGTGTCTCCGGCTTCTAAAAAAACATCTTGGCTTTTATCGCCGCGGGTAAAGTACTTGTACAAATCGATCACCGCTATCGATGAATTTTTCCGATTAATTTGAATTCGCCTCATGCTTCCACGGCTAGAGGGCCCCCTAGCCCGATATAATGCGTGAAAGGCGGTCGATAATGCGGATACAATTTGAGCCCCAGGTCTTTCAACCTCGCCGGTAACAAAAATTGGAATCGAGCGAATTTTGTTTATCATTACCTGGCCTTTAAAATGCTTGAATTTACCTGAAAGACCCGCCAAAATACTTTCTTCAAATTGCTTAAAGGTCAGACCTTGAACGCCAATCATTCCGAGAAGCGGAATATAGATTTGGCCCTCCGGGTTCACGGTTGCATCATTTACGGTTTCGTCGCCAAGATCTGACCAAACTATAACTTTTAATGAATCGCCCGGGCCTAAAATATAATCAGCAGGAATAGGAAAATTCAAAGTTCCCGCAATGTCTTCACCTTCTTGAAAAAAAGCTCTTCCAAAAAACTCGGGCTCGTGCGGAGTCGCTTCTCCCAGCATTTTTGAAATTGCCTTTTCATCTATTCCGGTTACCAGGGTGGGTTCCTTTTCTCGCTCGATATAACGCCCTTCAGTTTTTTGCTCCGTACGTCCAAGAAACTTTCTTTTTTGGGCTTTGTTTATTAAATCATTCTTAACTTGTTTCCTTATAGCCGTTTCAAGTTCCTTAATTCGCTTTTGCATTTCGTTTGCTTTTTTTTCCGAAACAAACGGAAACCCTTCGGAAGGAATTTTTTCCGCATCCTCAAAAATGGGTTGAGAAAAAGGTTTCTGCCTTTGCGGATAAAATCTTTGATCGTTAACCCTCATTTTGGGAAATAAATCTTCCTCCTCATTTTCCGACGCTCCGAAAATGAATGATGGAACCAATAAGAAAGATAGAATCACAAAAAGAGTTGCGGCGAGTTTTTTCATTTCCCACTCCAATTTGTTTATGTTTTTTCGCGTTTAACTGTAATTAACAGAACAAATCTATATAATAATGATAATCGACGAGGAGAAAACAAAAGTTAAGAGAAGGCTTTTCTCGATTCA
>JACPTH010000327.1 GCA_016192885.1 bacterium
AACACGTCGGTTAAGGCTTGACCTAAACCGTAAGTAAAAAAAAAGGCGAAAAAAGCCGCAAAAAACTTGATCGACTCCGCTTCCTGAGCCGGGGCCAACCCTACCAAACCGGTAATACCTGAAACAAAAAAAAGATACGGGCGGCATTGGATCCAAAAAGCCGACCAAAAGCTAACTTGGAAAACCCCAAATTGAGCGTTTTTTTGGTTTGCGATTAAGGATTTTTCCACGCTTCAGGCCTTTCAGCGCTCTTCATCACTGTTAGAGTAATTCAACTACCCTGGGATGTCAAACGATGCCAAGATGTTTCAGCAATTTTAGTCCATGGTAGTATGTTAAATCATGAAAAAATCTTCAATCCCATGTGGAGGAAACTTAACGATGGGAAGAATCCAGGCCAATACGATGACCATGGGAACTTGCCCAAAATGCGGAGAAAAAGATACAGGAAACTTCTATAATGTTTTTGAGGAACGTTTCCGGCCAACGGGGGAAGAAATCGACAGGCGTGATTACTGGCATTTCTGCAAAAATTGCGGCCAGATTTACTGTCATTATTGCGGTTACGGGGCTGACGATGGAATTGAACTGTACCCTCTGACTCCGGGAACGTTGACCAAAGATATGGCTGAGGCATTGGAAAATTGGATGAAGACTTGGAATACCACTAGAATAGATTACTGACTAAGGTAAAGTTTCGCTTCCGGTTCAAGATCGCGACTTTCCGGAATTCCATATTACGTGGGAAGAACCGGATAAATTAAACTATGAGTAAGCAAAACCAAATGCGTCAGTCGAAACTCGCGTTTTTCAACCCGCCTCATCCGGTAAATCACTTTCCTGATACGATCGATGGCGGAGATCTTTCCCTCTCGCGACAAGGAAATATGGGGCATATATTTTTCGCCGTCGGTTTCCGGAAATTGATCGATGGAACTCCCCAATTTTTTTCGAATCATTTGGTGAAATTGAAACAGAGGCTCACGCGGATAAACTTTGAGATATATGACGGGGTCGCGATTGCATGCAAACTCAAACAGATCGATTCCTCGGACAGCTACCCAAATTGGGACAAACTGCTTTGCAATCTCCGCTATACTTGGTAACAAACTCAACATGTGTCGATCGTCGGGCGGGTCGGACGGGTATCCAAGATACTTTATTGTGAGATGCATTGTTTCAGAGGTTTCGAAACCGTTGCATAGCCCGGACAATCGTCTCTGATAGTACGGAAATATCCGGCAAGCTTCCCCGGGCATCAGAAACGCGATAGTATATGGAAGTCGAATCATGATTCCTGAATTCTTATACGGATTCTTGGAGGTTCAAAAGTACATGGATTCATTGTTATACAATTACGAATTAGAAATTACGAATCAAATGTCTCGAATATCAACATACAAATTTTCCACCTTGGCGGGGGGAGATTTAGTATCTTTTACCATTAGGCGATATGGTAGAGTCGGAGCAAAAATTGAAGGGCCTGCCTTTTTTATATCTGAAATCCATGGAAATTGTGCGGAAAAAATAAGATAGCAGAATCTAACTTCCTGTTCCAAAGCCAAATTGTTCAAATGAAACAGCAATTTCAGAGCGGCCTCGCTGTCGAAGGCAAAAAAATCAAAAAGATACCAACTTTTAATTGGAACCCCAAGCGCAGGGAAAAAGGGCCATCGGATAGTATTCAATGGAAAGCAGGAAACCGCCTTTTTCAGCAGCGAATAAAACTTCGGCATTGTTACTATTACTTCCTCGAGAATATCTTTGTTGCTCCAGATTGAACATCCCGCGTCCCTATAAATATAGCTGCTTAAATGACCCCTGAGAACCCCATTTTTAAACGGGTCGCAGAAAAAATCAAATGTGTTGTTCCGGAGAAGGAATTCATTGTGAACGCATTTTGGGCTGACTTCCGCCGGGGCTTCTTTTACGGGCAATTTTCTGTAAACCGGCCAAACCAAATACTTGTACCCTCCGACTTCTATTCCCCCAAACAACTTTGAAATAAAGTCTCGAAGCGGAATGTTGTCCCCTACGCAATAAACGTAACGCAAATCTATCCCCAATTCATCCAAGCGACGATACGCCGCCCGAAGGAGTTGTATAGCAACTCCCTTGTCTCTAAACCTGGGAGAAACGCGAAAATCGAAAAAGAAAGCCGCCAATCTTTGGACTTTTTGATAGATGACTTCCTTAATCGCCCATCCAAGGGTTCCGATTATTCCTTCTTCCGTTTTTGCGACAATCAGATTCGATCTTTCAAAAGCCTGTGAGCGGAGGTGAAATTCCTTTCTCCAAAATGTCATTCTAAAAGTTTCACCCTGCGGACAAGCTTTTTCAAGATTCATACAGGATAGGCTAAACTCGGGTTTGTAAGGTTGGATTTCGAAAAGTTCCATTTTTAAGCCTTGTGAATTTTCCCCACGAAGAAACGGTAAGCAAATGCCCGGTCTTGTTTCTCCAATTCTAGTTCTAGAACCCTATCTCTTACAAAAATTTTTTCGAATTTAGCGGGAACAAAATGCGATGTCAAAAATTGTCGAATGCAAAACTTAGCATTATCCGCGGAGGCATTAATTAAACCGGAAAGAAGCCGCTCAAAACCTGCTTGGTCAAAGAAAGAAGTCACGTCTGAAAGTGAAAAAGCGGAAAATTTTTCAAGCTTGGGGTTATTGAAAAAATCAAAAAGGCTTTCGCAGGTAAATGAAAGGCGATCAAGACGATTCTTTATCGCATGGAAATAGCTTGAATCTAAATAGGGTGGAAGGTCAAATTTGCTTAATCTCCCGGTAAAAACTAGCGAGATCATAAAATTCTCTTTTGCTAGATAGGTTTGAAGTGAGGAAAGCATTCGATCATACAAAAACTTGCCCGTTTCGAAAGGAATTTTGACAAATTCGAAAAATGCCGGGTCGCCAAAAAAAAACCGCGAAACGGTAGGGTGTAAAAGGATTTTAAAAGTCGTTCGCCAAAATGCTGAATCCCATGAATAACGTACAAATCTTTTTTGCGCATCAAAAGAGTTTTGGTTAAAAAGCCTGCGAATTTTTTCCCCCCGAAGTAAACTTGCCATTCGAGAAACCTTGCGAAAGTATTTCTCCCAGCGCCCTTGATAAATTACTCCCTTCTTTATGAGGTCAATGTTTTTTTTCCAAAAAACCTTTGAATCGGAATCAAGGAATTGCGATAGAAATTCGAAAGTAAATAGCCGGTTAGCATTTTTCTTCAAACCTAGAAAAGAAACGTATTCCTCATAAGATAGGTTCTTTATGGCCTCCACCTTCAACTTTAACAGGTGAATCTGGGCGGGGTTTTTATCAATTACAAGAATTGAGGCTGGGTCATCGAGCAAAAGATTTAAAGGACGGTCTCCGCTCCCGCAAATACATAAAACTCTATCGGTCGGGCTGAGGGAAAGAGCCTTCCTTTCGGTGCGCCAATCCTCGTTGCATGAAGAGTAATTCAGCGTCGAAAAAAAATCCCCGCCGACAAAATTCATTCGCCGAAATAATCAGCTTGCACCCTTTCCGCGACCGCTAAAAATAAACATTCTTTTCCCGTCGCTCCCGTTTTCTACTTGTACTTTTTCCATGTACATCGTGAAGGGGTAGGCTTTTCTTAATTCATCGTGTGCCCGTTTTAGAGTAAAATTAATTGCTTGAATTCCTACGAATTTTCCTAAATCGCCGGCAAGTTGATCATCAACAAGGAGCAATTTTCTCCCATGTTCTTAATTTCAAGGGCTTTTTCCTGTACGGCTTTTAGGGGATTCAAAATCTGAAAACGGGTATCGCCTTCAAGCTGCTTGATAACCGCGGAGATACCGTCGGGTTTCGAGAATGGAACTTTCCAAATTTGTCCCGGAGAGATGGTTCCCATTTCAAAAGCGACCGTTCCGTAAAAAGGCAATGCATTTATTTGTTCTTCGTCGTAAACCGAGCGATAGTGCACAAAGGTGGAGTTGTCTAAAACACCCGTATATTCCGTTGGACTGCTATTTCTTAGGGCTTCATAGGAAATTCCCGAAAATTCTAGTTCAGCTTCCGTTATAGTAAACCCAGTTGGGGCCGTAAATCCTTTTACGAAAACCTTTACATCAACTTGTTTATCTTTTTTCAACAAAAACTTCATTCCAACTGATTTTGCGCCGGGAATTAGGCTTTTAATTTTATTAACCAAGCTGTCTTGTAGAGATGATTCCATTTTTCCGGGTTGTCCATCTTCCCCAAATACTTCCACGGAAAAAACATCCTTTTCGGGCAATTTTTTTAGGGATGCGAATACCTCCGCAATTTTTTTCTGAAGCCCGACTTTTTTACTCTCTAGGTTTCCCCGATCGACGGTATCTTCGTCAGGCTTGTTTGGGTCTAAATAGTTTTCAATTCTCTTCTTTATTGCATCGGCCTTTTCTTTAAACTCTCCGTCAGTGACATCCCTTTGGGCTTGTGAAAAACCGATTCGCTTTGAAGCGCGT
>JACPTH010000314.1 GCA_016192885.1 bacterium
ATGTTCATCAAGGTTTTAGCGGCCATGGTAAGAAGAGTGTTTGAAAAAAAGTTTGGGGCCGATTCTCAAAGCAAGGTTAATATGTTTGCAGATACGGTAATCGATTCCATGTCTGACAGCTTTGCGGAAGCATTGGTAGGCAGCGGAAAGGGAAAAGGGTCATTTGCGGATGTGATGGAAAACCTTGATTTTGTTCAAGAGTTTAGCTTTGGAGTAAGCACCAATTTCCTTTATGCGAATTTTATCACCGATTCCAAGGGCAGCGCGAAATATCTCCTTTTTAACTTGCTCCAAAAGCGAAAAATCACCGATCGCTATTTAGAGCATGTTGTAGAAGTTAACCATCGACAAAATGAAACTGTAAATCCGATTCGCGTCGTAATCATTCGAGATACGCGCGGAATAGCGCGCATTTTTCCGCCTGCGTATTCCAAATACGCCTTTATAAAGGAATTATCGGAGAAGGTTTTGACCACCCAGACACAACATACAAGCCTTGAAGAAATCGGCGGCGAATCCAACTTGGTTTTGGCTTCTCCGCTTAGTCGGTTAAACGAATACATTTTATTTGCAACTTACCCGAGGCGATTGATAGATCGCGTAATCACCGAAATTTTTGTAAAAATTGCCCTTTTATCCACTATCAGCGGCTTGTTTGCGATTTTTATCGGGTTTTCTCTGGCAAAACAATTCCTTTGGCCTATTCAAGAGCTTGCGACAGGAATTTCAGCGATTGAGAGGCGTGATTTCGAGCACCAGATTCCCCCTTTAGACAATGACGAATTTGGGAATCTTGGCCAAACATTTAACCGAGTAATTATAGGCCTCGAAGAGATGCACGTCGGGAAGGCGGTCCAGGAAAGTTTATTTCCCGCCGAAGGAATTCAATTAGGCGAGTATGAAGTTTTCGGGAAATCCCAGTCAATGACGGATTTGGGAGGAGATTACTTCGATTATTTTTCCGCAGGCGAAAACCAGATAGTGATTTTGGTGGGAGATGTTTCCGGGCATGGCGTTCCGGCCGCTTTGCTAATGGCGATGGCAAAAAGCGGGATTGCGATGCTTTCTTTAGCGGATGCCACGAAAGTGGCCCCCACAATTGAAAAGTTAAATCGAATGATTTACGAAACGGTGAAAAAAAAGCGGCTCATGACCTTTTTCTATTCCGTTCTTGACACCAAGGAAAACGTTCTTACTACGGGAAACGCGGGCCATAACTACCCTTATCATTTCCAAAAAAGAAACAACACGGTTACTCCAATTGAAAACCAGTCTTATCCCTTGGGAGCACGAAAAAATTCAAAGTATTGCGAGATTCAGGCGCTTCTTGAGCCGGGGGATGCCATGATACTGTACACGGACGGAATAATCGAATCAAAAAACCCCAATGGGACCATGGTCGGATACCAAAACTTTTCAAATATCGTCCAAAGCGCCATGCAAGTGTCTTTGGGGGCACAAGGGATTTATCAAAACATCATGGATCAGTTTAAGGCATATACCCTTGGGCGCCCCCCCGATGACGACATCACTTTAATAGTTGTAAAAAGAAATGTTGAAAAAGCCGCTTAGAAGTTAGATTCCCCATGTCTTCGTCATTCCCCGACCCCCGATCGTTGTCGCACTGCCGTTAACTTAAGGTGGAGATCAGCCTAAACTCCAGATTTACAAGTTGCTTTTGGCGTTGTTTGCATTTGTAAAATCTCCCCTAACCCCTCTTTTTCAAAGAGGGGAACTTTTGAATCCCCTTTTGTAAAAGGGGGGAAGGGGGGATTTCACTGCAATTCATTTTCAAAACTACATAGATTTGAATTTTGCGAGTTTGATGCTTTCCCGAAAAAAAGAAGAGTTTAAACCCCTTGTGGAAGGGCAAGTGGGAATTTACGTATGCGGGCCCACGGTTTATGGGCCTCCACATTTAGGACATGCGAAAAGTTATATCACTTTTGACGTGCTAGTGAAATTTCTACGCTGGAGCGGCTTAAAGGTGCGATATGTTCAAAATATTACCGACGTAGGGCATTTGACCGACAATGCGGATGCCGGCGAAGACAAAATTCAAAGGCAAGCTCGATTAGATAAAGTGCATCCTCTCGAATTGGTCGATTATTTCATGATCATGTATCTTCACGACATGGAGTCTCTCCGCATTGCCCACCCCAATTTTTTTGTTAGGGCTACTCAACATATTGGAGAGCAAATTGAAATGGTCCAAGCCCTTTTAAAAAAAGGGAATGCTTACGAAGTTGATGGAAATGTTTACTTCGATGTCCAATCCTTTCCGAATTACGGAAAACTCTCCGGCCGCGTTCTCGATGAACAGCGGGATGCGGTAAGAGTAGATGCCAGATCTGACAAAAGAAACCCGCGCGACTTTGCCCTTTGGAAGAGAGCCGAACCTGAACACGTTCTTAAATGGAATTCTCCATGGGGGCCAGGATATCCTGGATGGCACATAGAATGTTCGGCGATGAGCATAAAATACATCGGGGATACCCTTGATATTCACGGTGGCGGGATTGAGAACCGTTTTCCTCATCACGAATGTGAAATAGCCCAAAGCGAAAGCTACACAGGGAACCAATTTGTTAGATTTTGGGTTCACAATAATATGGTTACAGTTGACGGCGTAAAAATGAGCAAATCCCTTGGCAACTTTAAAACTTGCCGAGATCTTCTTTCTAGACATACTCCGGAGGCGATTAGAGCGTTTATCCTGTCAACCCATTATCGCTCTCCGACCAATTATACAGAGGAAGCAATTAGCGCTGCCGCAACCGGATTATCCCGACTTTTGCAGCTTTCAAAAACGGTCCAGCAAAGCTCAAAAAATGGCGCATCAACTTCATCAAATGATTCCGAAATAGCGCAGGCCTGTTCTAACGCCGATCTAGCCATACTTTCATCCATGGAAAATGACCTCGATACCCCAGGCGCAATTGCTAACCTTTACAGGTTCGTCACGGAAGTAAACCGGATTTCCTCTGGTCGGGAATTGTCCGGCACAAGCGCGGCACATGTAAAGAGGGTGCTTTCTCAGTGGGGTTCTGACGTTCTTGGGATAATCCCTCCCCAGGAAGAAATGTTATCAGCCGGAAACGTATCCCCACTCATGGAAATCATAATTGAGTTGCGGAATGAAATGAAAGCCGCAAAAAAATTTGAGCAATCAGATAACATCAGGAGCAAGCTAAATAAAGTAGGTTATTCCATTGAAGACACTAAAGATGGAACCCGATGGAAACGCATCACCTAGCGTTCACCCCTTACCCTTAACGCATCTGAAAAATGTTTCCTACCCTTTCAATAAATCTTCCTTGGGAAACCTCCAAAGTCTTGGAATTACCCGCCCGAACCCTCGCCTATATTGGTGATTCGGTCTTTGAATTAGGCATCAGACTAAAATTCGCAATTTGCCGTCAGGAGCAGCGGGTGCATTCCCATAAGTCGGTAATTCCGATTGTTTGCGCTCGTAATCAGTCCGCGCTTTTCGACGTCATTTTGAAAGATCTTTCCGAAGAGGAGCAAGGATGGCTGAAAATGTGGAGAAATGCCAAACAACCTTACACTCCACGATCGGTCCCGAGAGGATTGTATGCAAAGAGCACTGCTTTTGAGGCTTGGGTTGGTTTCCTATTTCTAACGGGGCAAATAAAACGGCTTGAAGAACTGTTTCAAACCGCGAACGACGGCCTTCATAATCTTTAAAAGGTTTTTCATTTCATGTTTCCTTCCAAGAAAAAAACAAGAATCAGACAGAGAGCCGCTGATCCTACCTCGCCGGAAGATAGTTCTTCGCTTTATTCATATTCGACAATTGATGAAATTCTTGGAAAGTGTAGAGAAGACTTCTCCCAGGAAAAGGACCATACCTCGCCCTCGGTGGTTGTCGCCTTGAACCACGTGGAAGACCCCAGAAATCTTGGGGCCGTGGTCCGAACCTCTGAAGCATTAGGGGTGAGGGGGGTCATCATTCCAAAGCAAAGAGCCGCAGGGATGACCCAATGGGCGATTCAATCTTCTTGCGGGGCCGCGAAACTAATCCCTATCGCCAGGGTCACCAATATCGCCGAAACCTTGAATCATTTTAAAGCGAAGGGTTTTTGGGTTATCGGCCTTTCCGAATCCGCGCCGATTCCATATTTTTCCAAAACATATGAAGGGAAATTCGTGGTAGTCGCGGGCGGAGAGAATGTCGGTTTGGGCACCAGGGTAAAAGATTGCTGCGATGACTTGGTATCCATTCCGATGCTTGGAAAAACACCATCCTTGAATCTTTCCGTGAGCGTGGCGATTGTTTTGGCCGAGATTTTCAGAAAAACCACATCCCTCAAACTAAGGTGATTTCCCGATGAAATCTATTAAATCTAATTTCAGTATTTCTATGGTTCCGGCGATTTTCCTGTTTTCCATTTTTATTTTTTCTTTCGCCTCGGGCGAAGAGGAAAAGCCGGTTGAATCCGAAATGCAAATCATTCAAAATGCTCAAAAACTCCTTCAACAGGGCAATGAAGATGCCTCGATTCAACAACTTGAAGCTTCCTTATCGCGTTTGGATGAATCAAAGCAAATTAAAGTTTTTTTCGCCGATTTGCTTGCTTCGCAGGCGATGAATCTTTCCAAAGGGCAATCTTACGCAAGCCTTTCAACAGAATTAAGCGAGAGCGTTGAAAGTTGTTTGCGAAGAGCCAGAGACCTGGTCCCGGAAAGCGTGGATAGATGGAGGCCATACCTGCAATTCCTTTCCGATCGTTGCGATCAGGAATCCACATTTGTTTTTGAAAGCCAAGATTTTCTTCTTAAACATTACTCACGAGCTTCTCAAATGAGTTTTTCGCTTTGGCTTCCTATCCTGCATAAAATGAACGTGGCTTTTGACACATTCGACTTTCCGGTTTACAGGCTTGAGGTTCTTGAAATGTTAATGTTAGACAAATTAACCGGCAGCGAAGCGGCAAAGCTAATTCCTTTGGTTCAGAAAAGTATTCGTAATCGGCTGAAGGAAATTATCGATAAGATTGAGGCGGATATAGCATTTGGAGAAGTATTAGAAGCTGAGGCTTTTTTAAGAGGCTTAAAGAAAGTCGAACCAAATCTTCCAAAAATTGAAGCCCTTTCCGTAAAACTTGAATTGGCGAAGAAATTGCAAAACCTATTGGTCCAAATTCACCAAGCCATGGGAAAAAGCGAATTTCAAAAAGCCGAAGATCTTTGCCAAGAAGTATTTAAAATTGACTCAAATAATCCGCATGCGAAGCTGTACCTTCTAGAGATAAAGGCGCAAAGAAAAGACTCCCATTCCCCGGCAATTGGCGAGAAAAAAAGGCTTGAAATGCAAAAGGAGAAGCTTCAAAAAAAACTTTTAATAGCTGAAAGCGAAGAGGATCTCTTATTAATTAGAAATTTACTTCGAGAACTTTCCCTTCTAGGGTTTGCATCAAAGGAGCATTTTAAACGTTTAAGGGAGGTTGAGAGAGAATTATTCGAATCAAGACTTCATTCAAGAGAGCGTTTCGAAAATGCAAAAACTTTTTTAAACCTGGGAAAATGGCTGGAACTTCGGCGGTTGCTCAATCGTAACCCGGCGTTTGCGGAATCCCTCGATCAATTCATTCTGGTTTGGGAGATGCGCTTGGTTTCCGACTACAATCTTTCTCTGAAAACCGACGAAGAACTTTTGGTTGAGGCCGACCGAATATTTTCAAAATCACCCAAGAGTTTTTGGGCGGCTTTCGTGAACCTGGGAATTTCCTTAAGCGCAAAAAACTATCTTCAAGCTGAGAAATTCCTGGAGCAAGCGCAAGCGGCTTCCCCAAAACATCCGGCTTTAAGGTGGCCCTCAAGAATTCTGTGGGTTTGGCGGAACGGTTGGAAAATAGTTCCATTCATTCTCCTGATTTTTTTCTACATTCTTTCGAAATTCATGAGCGTCTTCTTCAATTGGTGGGAAGAATTTTATTGGAAACGAATTTCTTTTACGGCTAGACTGTTTCCCAGATGGGCGATGGCATCGCTTGAAAAAAAGTTTGGCGTCACAAAAGATCCGGAAACCAGGGCAAGAATGTTTGAACTTCTTTCCTCATGCGCGTTTGCGGCCGGGGACTCGGTTAAAGGAATTCGTTACACCGAACTGTTTCTTGAGATAAACCCAGGCTCGCTGTCTGCAAGAGACGTCATTGCCAAACATTATCTACAGCAGGCGAAGTTGAAACCGGAGCAACTTGATTGCGTTGTAGATTACCTCAAAAGAAACTCCAAAGACGCTCCAAGTCTCAAAAAAGTTGTAAATTTTATCATCGGATCAAAATTGGTCGGCCCAAAATATATGGGGCTAATTTACCAGTACCTGTCAGCCTTCCCGGATAATTCCGATGCGGTAATCGCATTGGGGGATTTTTATTCCTCATCCGACCTTTCCGATGCGCCGATTGAAGCTCTTAACATAATAGAACGTGCTTGGGGGGTTTCAAAGGATTCAAAGTATTTAACGGCATTGTTTAAAGCTCTTATATTGAAGGGCCTCTTTGACCGCCTTAAAACCGTTTTTTCCGACGCCCAAAAGAAAGGGCAAAAAACCGACCACATGAGTTTTTTCGAAACCATTGATAAAGAAATGGAACTAACTTTGAACAACCTTTTAAAAGACCTTGGAGGAATTGATAAAAAACTTACGCTGAAAACTTTGCAAAAAATTACGAAAGTACAATATTTAAATGGTTCGCACTTGGCGCAAATTCTTCCGCAACTTGAAAGCCTTTCGGATGAAAAAGAGCAAAACATAGGAAACCTTACGCGGAAAGCCATCGAACAATTTAAAGCAACCGTAGAAAAGGGGAACAAGTTAAAGGAAAGCCTGGGTAAAACCTAATCAAATTTTAATCCCAGACAACCCCATCAACTCCTTCGATTCCAAGGCCCGGAGCATCATTGAGCGTGAGCCAAGGCGCGTTAACGGAAACACCGCCATGAACCGGGTCATGCTTGCATAGCAATGGGGTATCTAAGTCATATCGGGTAATTATTTTTTTCGCGCAGGCAAGATGTGTTGCCGCGGTTACGCTCAGTTTGCTCTCTATCATGCACCCCATGAAACACTCGACGGAATAAAGTTCCGCAATGGCGCAAATTCTTAGCGCGGAACGAAACCCCCCGGTCTTCATTAGCTTTATGTTTAAAAAATCCGCCGCCTTTTTCCGAATAACTTCTTCCGCATCAAGCGGGGAAAAAACACTTTCATCCGCAAGCACCGGGGTGTTTATTGAAGCTTTTACATTCCTCATTCCGAGAACATTCGAACCGCGAACAGGTTGTTCAACAAGCTCTATTCCAAGCCCGGCGTCTTCTATGGCTTTCATGGTTCGTAATGCTTCACGTTCATTCCAGCCCTGATTGGCATCCAATCTCATCGCGATTTTTCCACCGACAGCTTCGCGAATTGCTTTTACCCGCATTACATCAAGGTCAGGATCTAACCCGACTTTTATCTTCAAAATTCGGAACCCTTGGGACACAGCTTCCTGACTGTCCTTTGCCATTTGATCCGGGCTGTTTACGCTTATCGTCAGGTCTGTTTCAATTCTATTCCTAAAACCGCCAAAAAGTCTGAAAAGAGGGATTTCGTAGAGTTTCCCAAATAGATCATATATGGCGATGTCAACGGCCGCCTTTGCGCTGAAATTTTTTACGCATGATTTTTCTAAAGAATCGAGAGTGTCCTCAAGGTTCTCGATGCTTTTTCCTTTTAAGCTCGGAAAAATAAACTCATGGATTGCCCCTCTAATTCCGCCAAGCGAATCCCCGGTGATGGCGCCGGTAGCGGGCGCTTCCCCAAATCCAATCGCTCCAGCGTCGGTTTCCACCAAAACGATAATTGATTGAAGGTGTTCGACTGAACGAAGGGATGTCTTAAAAGGCTTTTTTAGCGGAATTGAAAGAAAACCCGTCTTAATGTTCGTAATTATCAATTTGTTTCTCCGTGTTCTTTTTCGATTCTTGCTTATCGATAAATAGAGGAACCTTTGCCGAAAGGAACTCGTTGAGGGGAGGCATCCCCTTTGTCAAGCTTAAATTCGCGCGCGGAATAAAGTCCCTCCATGTATTGCTTATCATGTGAAAGAAAAGTTGCAAGGAGCGGAGTTATCGATACGCCTCTTGCTTTTGAGCGTTTAAGGGCTCCGCTTTCGTCAGGTGCGGTAAAACCCGCGAAATCATGAATTATGTAATAATCTCCTTTATACTTCCATAGGTAAAGCATTGCATGCCCGTCCATGTAGATCGGTGTTGCGGAGGGAAGACAATCGAAAAGTCCTTTCCGTTCATCAAGTCCCATTCCTTCCGGCATCTCATGCATTACGCCCAGAGCCTGTTTACCCTGCTCGTTTGCGTTTCTTGGAAGCATTAACCCCATGCTTCGAAAGTTATCCATGATAAAAGCGCTGCAATCACGGGCATTGAACATTCCCCCCCACCCGTACCGTTGGCCTAGAAATTTAAAAGCCTGCGTAAGAATGTTTCTTATCGTGAGCGGCAAGTAGCCAACCCGAACTTCATCCGCACGCGAAATAAGACCCAACCTCCATTCCAAATGACCGTTTAAACCCCTTACCGGGAGCTTGACCACATAATTTCCCGCGGGATGCTGACCGTAAATCTCCATGGGGATCTCTTCCCGAGCCGCCAGGGGGATCCTAACACCCATATCAAGAAGCAACTCGGAAATCTCCGGACGAAGCGGATTGAACCCGGTAAAAACTCTTTTTCCCGTGACGACAAGAAAATTCTTGGAATCCAAAAATGAAAAAAGGGTTTTTCGGTCGGTTAGAGCGACATCGCGGGCGGGTACCCACGCAAGATAGTTGTACGTTTGAGCAAAAAACCACTTTTTATCGGCGCTTTCGTGGAGAATGGCCAAAGGCTCAATTGGATAAAGCGCTGTTTCAATGAAGCGGTCAAATTCATAATCTTCCGGGTCCGAGAACACCCTATCCGCAGTGGGAAAAGCTCTCATCTCGGTTCGTTTAATCGTAATTCCGAAACGAACGAAAACCCTCTGCGGAATAGCGGCTAAATTAAGGGATTTTTCCAATTGATCGTAGTATTCCCCGGAGATAACTTCGCCGTTGAGATATCTCTTTTGGGTGGGGCGAACGCTGGTTTTGTTGATCATCCCTTTGACCTTGTCCCCAGGCAACAGTTTTTGAAAAGTTCTAAGGTCTTTCAATGTTTTGCACTCTCTAAAACTTCTGTGATTGTATCGCCGGATTTCTTCCGGAGACATTATCATCTTGTCGGGATCCGGAATTTGATTCAACCAAAACGAAATTTCGAACATCTCTTCGGTCACTCCGGGAATGTTCATATCGAATTGGCTGAATATGGAAGGCCGGACACTCCTACCATTATTGAAAGAAGGGCTTTCAAAATCGAGTCTCTCTTTTGCATAGGAAGAAAAGATTGATAGGAACAGATAAAACCAAATTCCCATTTGAAACCATAATTTCTTTGGGAGAATTTTCTCTCGATTTGTTTTTTGTGGATGCATCCGGACATTTCTAGATCATGGATAGGATTTTTCCTACCGCCAAGCCCCCACCGGTTCCGATTATGTATCCCAAAAGGGCCATTAACACGCCTACCGGGATTAGAACTTCGTTGTAGGCTGCGGCAAGAATAGGCGCTGAGGCGACCCCGCCGATGTTCGCAAGACTCGCAACACCGCACGTGAAAAGATCGAGTTTGAAGATTTTGGCAAAAAAAACAAGAAAAATTGCGTGAATCAAAAGAATGAAAAAACCCGAGAAAATATAAAATGGAGCTTTGGTTAGCTCAGAAAAATTAGCGCGGGAACCCATCAAAGCAACCACAAGGAAAAGAATTAGATTGGCCAAATGGGAAATCCCAGGAGTTTTTCCCATGGAAGTCATCGCTACCGAGATTCCCGCAATTGTGGCGATTAAAACAGTCCAGGTTGGAACGGTAATAAAAGTAGTGGTTGGGAGAAATGAAGCGATAGTCCCTGAAAGTGACGAAACTAGAAAACTTGAACCCAATAGAAGCGTTAAATGGGAAAAATCCATTTCGGAAGGCTTTTCAGTTTTACCTTCGGCAAGCTTTGCGCCAATTCGATCAATTTCATCCGTATTGCTGCCAGTCCAGCTGTTAAAATGCCTGGCGAACGGAACCCCGGCAAGCAAAACCATTACCCATATCGAATAATTAACCGAATCCATTAGAAGGGCGTAACCCATCTGCGAATCGGTGAGCCCCAGGGCCAGTTGAACCGCCGCCATGTTGCCCGTCCCGCCTATCCACGAGCCGCAAAGCGCCGCAAAGGCCTTCCAAGTGTGCGATTCATAATGGCTCTTGAAAAGCCAAAACGTAATGATGAATCCGGCGCAAATTGAAAAAGTCGCGGAAAAGAAACCCAAAAGCATCCGCGGGCCTAACTTCATTATATTTCTTAAATCGCATCGAAGAAGCATTAAAAAAATCATGACTGGAAGCAGATTATCTTTAAGTTGCTTATTGTACAAATTTATCTCATCGGTTTGTTTCCAAACCCCAAAGCTCGCAAAAACCATCACAAGAAAATAAAGAAGGACTATTCCCGGAATGTAGCGGAAAATTTTCTTGAATTTTTTTTCAAGTTGTACCACTAAACCTGAAAGGAATAAAAGCGCGGATAAATATGTAAAACCGCTTTGGATCATTAAACCCGGACCTTTATTTAATAACCGGTCTCTCCGATATTCCTCCAAACTTCCTCTCTATAGAAGGGAAGCCTATCATAGGCAATGTCTCCCGGGCATGATTTCGGGGAGAAATTTCGATGGCCGTAATAGTACAACCTTGGGTCGATATGGTAGGTTGAAGAAAGCCAGGATAAAAGGTTTATAAGAGATCGTTCGATTTTCTCATTTAGCTTATCAGCATTTGGATCGTAATTCCCGATAAGGCAAATCCCGATCATTGTTGAATTAGGAAGGCAGTGGGAACCTATCACGGCTTCCGGCCTGCCCCGAAATATTGTTCCATCGGGGCCTATTAGGAAGTGGTAGCCGATGTCCATCCAACCGGTGGCTTGGTTATCCATATGATAATTTTGAATCCCGCGAATGGTGGAAGCGCCGGAATATTGGGATTGAGTTGGAACATAGCTATGGTGCAGAATAATTTTTCGCGGATCGTGCAAGGTGTACTCCCCCTTTGGAGGGCGTGCTTTCCACTCTTCCCGCGATAAGATGGAAGGCTTTGGCCAAGTTTTTGAAGAATCCAACGGAATAGTATTTTGAACGAAAGCTTTCATCGCTTCTTCACTTAATTTTTTACCCTGCGCAGTAAAACCCTCGATTAAAGTTTTTCCCTTATTGAAATCTAAAATCACGAATAGCATTTGATATGCTGAAATGTCACTGATATCCGAAAAGTGGCATTCCCCCTCAAAATTTTTATATCTGGTCCAGCGGCCGGTTTTTTTGTAACGAAATCTGGCGTAAGAGCGAACAACGCTTCCCATAGTTTTTTCAACATTTAAGGAGATTAATAGATTGTTAAGCTTCGGTTCGAGAAGAAAAACCGGAGTCTCAAATCGACCAAAGCTCTTCTCAAAAACCTTGTAACCTAGATGCTTTGCAATTTGATAATCAGCTAAATCTTCATCCGCTTGAAGCGGAAAAGTTGCAAAAAACAACCCACAAAAAAGAAGGGCGAAAGAAATTTTCCAAGTTTTCCTCATTTTCTTTTCCTCATTTTTTTTTGAACTTTCTCAACTTCAACCTTCATTGGCGATTTTCAAGGTGATTGCGCGGAACAAGCAAAGGCGGAAAGAAATTCCTACCGATTGCTTAAATTATGGTAGCTAGCGATTATAACAAAATTTTGCGCAATTTTCAAAAAACCCCAAAAATCGTGATGGAATTCTCGAACCCTATTCAAAAGCGAGATCTCTTCGCTTCGCTCGCAAAGACAGGGTGAGGAAGGTGTCATTGCGAGTCGCGAAGCAACGAATCTATTCTCGAAACTAGAATAAAATCGAGTTTTGCAAGTTCCCATTTTGATAATGAATTTTTGATCTTTTATCTTTGTTTTGGTTTTGGTTATGTTAATGGAGAGCCGAAATGGGGGCTCCTACAATTTGCTTACCGCACCGCGGGTAAGAGTCAGGGGGGCGCGAGCCCCCCTTAAGCGTAAAAAAAGTTTACTCGGGCCGAGTTACAAAAAATTCCAAAACCATCGGGGAGTTTCCCCCTTGAACCTCGTAACCAAAAGGATATTGCGGTTTAATTACGAAAGTTGAAGCGAATTTTTTCTGTTGCGATAGCTTGTTTTGGGCTTCAAAAACTTCGGAGACGATTTTTCCCCGAACATCAATTTGAATTAGATTATCCGGAAGGGTAACAGGGAAAATTTCCAACTCAATTCCGTTCTCAAGCTCTTTTTTGTTTTTCTTTCCAATTTCAATGGACGCTTTTCTGCCGGGAAGAGTTAAAACTCTTGGGGCGGAAAGAAGCTTTGCCATTTCGAATCGTTGCTCCTCGGGTTTCTTTAAGAATTCATCAACATTAAATCCCTGAGATTTTGTGACTTCCCAAATCTTTATGCTGATCATTACCGGTTTTTGAGGCTTGTCTTGATTGGAAATGATAACCCTAGCTTTCTCAATTATTTCCGGAGTTCCGACCACTTTGATGTTGTTAAA
>JACPTH010000315.1 GCA_016192885.1 bacterium
AGCCGGTGCAAGGTGGGAGCTCGGTTCAAAAGAATCGGATGGTGCCTAATTACTTCTTCCAGGACATCCCAAACCTCGAATTTTTCGCGTTCAATCATCTTTTTCGCGTTCTTAATATTATGAGCAAGCCCTTTTTGTACAAGTTTATGCATGACAAACGGTTTGAACAACTCAAGCGCCATTTTTTTTGGGATTCCGGCTTGGTGGATTTTTAGTTTCGGGCCTACGACTATTACTGACCGCCCCGAATAATCTACGCGTTTACCTAGAAGGTTCTGCCTAAAACGCCCTTGTTTCCCTTTTAACATGTCCGTAAGGGATTTTAAAGGTCTGTTGTTTGGGCCGGTAACTAATTTGCCTCGGCGCCCGTTATCAATTAAAGCATTAACAGCCTCTTGAAGCATACGCTTTTCATTTTTTATTATTATATCCGGAGCTTGAAGTTTTATGAGCCTTTTCAATCTGTTGTTTCTATTTATTACTCTTCGGTAAAGATCATTTAAATCGCTTGTCGCGAAACGGCCGCCATCAAGTTGAACCATGGGGCGAAGGTCCGGGGGGATGACCGGAATAACATCCATGATCATCCATTCTGGGCGGCTTATCGAATTTCCAAATTGTTTAACCAACTCCAGGCGTTTTAAAAGGTGCAACCGCTTGGACCCGGATGCTCCCTTTAATTGAAGGGATAAGTCTTGCTCAAGTTTCTTTAAATCAATCTCCGCTAATAACTCCTTGATGGCTTCAGCTCCCATCTTTGCGGTAAACATATCGCCGTATTTTTCTCGGAGCTCGCGGAAGCCCATTTCCCCGCCGACCCCGTCTTCAGGAAGAAGTTGCTTTTTTGATAGGGGCAAATTTCCAGGGTCAATTACGATGTAGCTTTGGAAATATAGAACTTTCTCTAAATCTCGCGCGGAAATATCAAGCAAAAGCGCGATATAGCTTGGGCTACCTTTGGCATACCAAATATGGGCTACAGGCGTAACCAATTGAATATGCCCCATTCTTTCACGCCTAACGGAAGCTTTTGTTATCTCAACATTGCACCGCTCGCAGATAATTCCCCGATATCTAATGCTCTTATATTTTCCGCAAAAACATTCCCAATCTTTTTGTGGCCCAAAAATCCTCTCGCAAAACAAACCATCGCGCTCCGGTTTATGAGTTCGGTAGTTGATTGTTTCAGGTTTCTTAACCTCTCCATAGGACCACGACCGAATTTTTTCAGGGGAGGCAAGGCTAATTTGAATGGCATCAAATTTATCCATGTCTAACATTTTATTTTCTCCTTAGTAATAACTACCGGATTTGTTCAATCATCTTCGATTTCATCGTTGGAACTGTCATCATCGTCTTCATCAGAGCTGTCAGTAGTGAGGACCTCTTCATCGGAATCTTTGGTTTCATCTTCCTCGTCTTCCTCACCCCACGAATCTGCTTCAGAATCGCTTTCCATGCGCAAAAGTTGATCTTCCGAATCATCAAGAGTCGCTTTTCGAGAATCTTTTTTCAAGTCGACCTGAAGTCCCAAACTTTGCAATTCAGAGATAACAACCTTAAAAGATTCAGGTATTCCAGGTTTCATGATGTTTTTTCCCTTTATTATGGTTTCGTAAACCTGAACCCTTCCCTCAACGTCATCAGACTTAACGGTCAAAAGCTCTTGAAGAGTGTGAGCGGCCCCATATGCTTCCAGGGCCCAAACTTCCATTTCCCCGAATCTCTGGCCGCCAAATTGGGCTTTCCCGCCAAGGGGTTGTTGAGTGACAAGGCTGTAGGGCCCGGTTGACCTTGCATGGATTTTGTCATCAACGAGATGCGCAAGTTTTAACATGTAAATCATTCCGGTCATTATTTTCTTGTGAAATCTTTCTCCGCTTCGACCGTCAAAGAGCCAAGCCTTCCCTTCATTATCAACAAGCTTAAACGGGTCTTTTCTGTTGGCTTCCCCTAGCTGAATTCGTACGAAAGACTCATTGTTAATTCGGTCTCCCTTTTTCATTAAATCAAGTTCCAACGTTTCTTCTCTTTCGGTTCGCAAAAAGCGCCCGTTGTTGAAAATCGAGGTTGCAACTCGATATCCTAAAACTTCCGCGGCCCAACCAAGATGGGTCTCTAAAACCTGCCCAACGTTCATTCTTGATGGAACTCCCAAGGGATTCAAAATAATGTCTATAGGGCGACCATCCGCCATGTACGGCATATCTTCAACCGGAACTATTCTGGCTATTACGCCTTTGTTTCCGTGTCTTCCTGCCATTTTATCCCCTTCGGTGATTTTTCGCTTTTGTGCGACAAAAACCCTTACCAACTTATTTACGCCGTATTGCAGTTCATCACCATTTTCGCGAGAGAAAACCATTACATCGACAACTTTCCCCTTTTCGCCGTGGGGGACGGTGAGAGATGTGTTTCTAACTTCTCTAGCTTTTTCGCCAAAAATAGCCCTCAAAAGTTTGTCTTCGGCGGTTAACTCGGTCTCGCCTTTGGGGGTCACTTTCCCGACCAAAATATCGCCTGGTTCGACCTCCGCTCCGATACGGATGATTCCACTTGAATCAAGGTTTCTGAGGGCATCTTCACCGACGTTTGGGATATCTCTGGTTATCTCTTCGGGGCCTAGTTTGGTATCCCTGGCATCGATTTCATATTCCTCGATATGAACGGAGGTAAAAATATCATCTTTTACCGTTCGTTCTGAGAGAATTATGGCGTCTTCAAAATTGTATCCTTCCCATGGCATAAAAGCCACCAAAACATTTCTGCCAAGGGCTAATTCACCTTGGGATGTGGCGGGGCCATCTGCCAATACCATTCCCGATTTCACTTTATCTCCAATTTTTACCAGCGGTTTTTGGTTGATGCAAGTTCCTTGGTTTGACCTTAGAAATTTCTGGAGCGGATAGACATCTACAGACTCTTGTTCCAGTCGAACTTCATCACAAATAGAAGACAAACGAGAAAGATAAGTGATATTTAGGGGAGAACCTGACTCAATAATGATTTCCCCCGTAAGAAAATCAATAATGGTGTCCATTATTCTTCGACCTTGAGCCTTACGGAAAGCTTGCGGATCCGTAACTTTCACTTTCTCATCTTCTTTTCTTCTACTTACCCTTTTTATTTTTATTTCGTTAGCATCGACATAATCGACGGTTCCTGAACTTCGAGAAACTACCATGGCTCCGGAATCATGGGCTGCATGGGGTTCCATTCCGGTGCCAACGAGGGGAGCTTCGGTGCAAATAAGAGGAACCGCCTGTCTTTGCATGTTTGTTCCCATTAAGGCCCGGTTCGCATCATCATGCTCAAGAAAGGGTATCAAAGCGCTTGCAACGCTTACCATTTGAAGAGGAGAAAATCGAATATACTCTACTTCAATTTTTGGCATGTACTCAAATTCATAATCCTCGCGGAAATATTTTACAGGGACAAGTTCTTGGTCGATCGCATTTCCCTCTGAAATTTTTACATCTGATTGGCAAACCCTAAACCTGTCTTCATCGTAAGCATCGAAGTATTCAAGTTTTTCAAAATGAATTGCCCCGTCATTTTCCTCGATTTTGCAAAGAGGGGTAGTAATGAAACCATAATCATCAATCTTTGCATAAATGGCCAAGCTGGCAATTAGGCCCGCGTTTGGGCCTTCCGGAGTTTCGATTGGGCAAATTCTTCCATCGTGGGTTGGATGGACATCCCTAACCTCAAACCCGGCGCGCTCGCGTTTTAACCCGCCCGGGCCCAAAGCGGAAAGGCGTCGCTTATGGGTAAGTTCCGCTAGTGGGTTTGTTTGATCCATGAATTGGGAAAGTTGAGAACTTCCGAAAAACTCTTCAACCACAGCCGAAACCGGCCTGGTGTTGATTAAAAGTTGAGGGGTGTA
>JACPTH010000316.1:0-2023 GCA_016192885.1 bacterium
AAAAATCCGACGGAGGCTACAATTATGGAACGTTCGATTTAGCGGGAATCAGATTTAGGATATTTGAGCTTGAAGCTGATAGATTGATTTACGTTACCGACTCCAGGCAAAGTTTACATTTCTCCCAAGTTTTTGAAGCCGCGAAATCTTGCGGGTGGGCGAATCGAAAGGGAAATGAAATTTCCCTCGAACATGTTCCCTTTGGAAGCGTTCTTGACGAAAACAACAAACCTCTTAAAACTCGGAGCGGAGAAAATATCAAATTATCCGATCTTCTTTCTGAAGCTATTGACCGCGCGCTTGTGGTGGTAAATGAAAAGAACCCGTCCCTTTCGGAAGAATCCAAGAAAACTGTTGCGCGCGCGGTCGGGATCGGGGCCGTAAAATATGCCGATCTTTCCCAAAACAGAAACAATGACTACGTTTTTTCTTGGAATAGAATGCTGTCGTTAAACGGTAACACCGCTCCATACCTTCAATACGCTCATGCAAGAATTTGCTCAATTTTTAAAAAGGGAAACGTAAGCGAAGAACAATTTCCGAAAAATGAAATAAATCTTGCGCATCCGTCGGAGCGAGCATTGGGTTTAAAACTGCTTCAGTTTCCCGAAACCGTGCTTTGCGTCGCCGATGAATTAAGGCCACATGTGCTATGTAATTATCTTTACGAGCTTGCCACCGTTTTCTCCTTTTTTTACGATCAATGCCCTGTATTGTCTGCATCCTCCGCCGTTGAACGCGCCTCCCGCTTGGAAATGTGTTTTCTTGTTCGATCGGTCTTGGCGAAAGGTTTGAGCGTTCTTGGATTAGAATCCCCAAAGGAAATGTAAGATCGATCGTTGCTCATTTCATTCCGTTCGTTTACTATAAGTAAAGCAAACTTTTTGCTGAAAGCTGATTGCTGAAGGCTGATAATTCTATGCCAATTTGCGTAAAATGCGGAATGAAAATCCCCGTAGGGCGATATTGCGGGGGCTGTGGCATTAGAGTTGCCGAGTCGGCTTCACATTCGGGAGAGCAGCCTTCTTTAAACTCCGGTAATGATTTGAATTCTCCGCCCAAACCCGAATCCGTTGAAGAGGAAATTAACAGACTTACAGCGGATTTGAAGCTTTTTCCCTCATCCATTGACACCTATCTTAAGCTCTCGGAAGCCCTTTTAATCGCCGGAAAGTTAGACCGAGCCTTTTCGACTATAAGAGCATTTAAGGCGCTTTTCCCCGATGACCCGCGCGGACATAAAATTGCCGGGAAAATTCTTGAAACATTAGACCGCAAGGAAGAAGCCATAAAATCCTTCGAAAAATCCCTTGAAAAAGACTCTTCCGATATTCAAACCGTTTTACATGTCGTAGAGTTGCTTCACGGCATAGGAAGAACGCGCGAAGCTCTTTCAAAACTTCAGCCCCTTAGACATTTCTCCCAAAAACACCCCATAATTCTCTTAAAGATGGCTGAAATAGAGGTAAGCCAAGGAAACCCTTCAATAGCCAGGGAATACCTTTCCGAATTTCGAAAATACGCCGGTGAAACTTTGGAAATGTTTGCTTTATTAGGTCGGACCATGATACTTCAATCTTTTTTCGATGGCGCTGTAAGGTTGTTCCAGGAAGGTTTATCGCGATTTCCGAACGATCCAGAGCTTCACCTCGGCCTTGGAAAATCTTTTATCGGGTTGAACCAACGAGAAAAAGCCGTTGTTGAATTAGAAAATGCCCTCCGCAACTCCCCCGGTAACCCGGAAATTCTCCTTGAAATTGGAAGACTCCACGGAATAATGGGATTATACGAGAAATCTGAAGAAATGTTTTCAAGAATTCGAAATAATCCTGCGACTTTGGGTGCAATTTTTCTTGAGCTTGGCAAGTTTTACCTTTCTCAAACAATGCGTGACCAAGCAATTATAGAGCTTAAGCACGCTCGCGAACTAAGCCCGCACCATCCTGAAATCTCAAGGATCCTTGGGGAAACGCTTGAAACCGCGCAAGAAAATTCTCAAGCCCTGGGAATCTATGATTCTTTC